>DATAAG010000652.1:0-16936 GCA_036260235.1 Longimicrobium sp. | reverse complement strand
CGCCTCCGCGTCCAGCGCGCCGGAGATGCGCAGCGCGGTGGCGACGTTGTAGAACGCACTGTCCGGCTGCAGGCGGTCCAGGAACCAGAGCCGCTCCTGCGCGAACGAGAGCGGCAGCGCGCCGCCGGGGATCGCCGTGAGGTCGTGCAGGTCGAGCGCGAAGCCGGCGAACGGCTCCACCTCCTGCACCGGCGCGCCCTCCACCTGGGGAAAGCGCGTCCGCAGCGCCTCGTGGCGGCGGACGATCTCGCCCAGCGCGCGCTCCAGCGCCTCCGCGTCCAGCGCGCCGGAGATGCGCAGCGCGGTGGCGACGTTGTAGAACGCACTGTCCGGCTGCAGGCGGTCCAGGAACCAGAGCCGCTCCTGCGCGAACGAGAGCGGCAGCGCGCCGCCGCGCTCCGCCGGGAGGATCGCCGCGGGCTCCGCCGCGCCGGCCGGGGCGGACGAGGCCAGGCGCGCCGCCAGCTCCGCCACCGTGGGCGCCTCGAAGAGCGCGCGCACCGCCAGCTCCACGCCCAGCCCGGCGCGGACGCGCGAGATCACCCGCATGGCCAGCAGCGACTGCCCGCCCAGGGCGAAGAAGTCGTCGTGCGCGCCCACGCCGCCGATCCCCAGGACCTCCGCCCAGATCTCCGCCAGCGCCGCCTCCGCGGGGGTGCGCGGCGCCACGTACGGCGCGCGGCCCTCGTCCGCCGGGGGCGCGGGGAGCTGCTTGCGGTCCACCTTGCCGTTGGGCGAAAGCGGAAGCCGGTCCAGCACCACGAACGCGGCCGGGACCATGTAGTCGGGAAGCGTCTCGCGCAGCAGGGCGCGCAGCGCGCGCGGCGCGGGCTCTTCGGCGCCGTCCGCGCGCAGCAGGTACGCCACCAGCCGCGGCTCGCCGCCGTCCGCGTGCGCGGTGACCACGGCGCGCGCCACCGCCGGGTGCCGGCGCAGCGCCGCCTCCACCTCGCCCGGCTCGATGCGCAGGCCGCGGATCTTGACCTGGTGGTCGATACGGCCCAGCAGCTCGATCACGCCGTCCTCGCCGTGGCGCGCGCGGTCGCCCGTGCGGTACAGCCGCGCGCCGGGCTCGCCGTGCGGATCGGGGAGAAAGCGCTCGGCGGTAAAGCCGGCCCGCCCCGTGTATCCCCGCGCCAGCCCGATCCCGCCCAGGAACAGCTCGCCCGCCACCCCCACCGGCACCTCGCGCAGGTGGCCGTCCAGCACGTACGCGCGCTGGTTGGCCATCGGCACGCCGTACGGGATGCTGCGCCAGGCGGGATCCACGGCGCCCACCGGGTGGATGACGGAGTGGATCGACGCTTCCGTCGCCCCGCCCATCACGATGAAGTCGCGCATCCCCGGCGCCCAGGCGCGGACGCGCTCCACCAGCGGCACCGGCACCCAGTCCCCGCCCAGGAAGGCGAGGCGCAGGCCCGAAGGGGCCTGCTCCGGATGCGCCTCCGCGTGGTCGCACAGCATCCCCAGCAGCGCGGGGGCGGAGTTCCACAGCGTGACCCCGTGGCGGCGGCAGAGCGCGGCCCAGGCGGACGGCTCGCGCAGCTCGTGGGGACGGGGGATGACCACCGCGCCGCCCGCCGCCAGGATGCCCAGCGTCTCGTAGACGCTCATGTCGAAGCTGAGCGACGACAGCAGCAGCACCCGGTCCGCGGGACCCACCGCGTGGCCGCCGTTCAGGTCCGCCAGGTTGTTCATCACCCCGCGGTGCCGCAGGGCGATCCCCTTGGGATGGCCCGTGGAGCCGGAGGTGAAGATGACGTACGCCAGGTTCTCCGGGGTCGCCCCGCCCTCGGGCCGGGCGGCGCTCTCCGCCTCGATCGCCCCGGCGTCGCGGTCCAGCAGCACCGCGTCGTCCGCGGCGTCCAGCGTGGCGGCCAGCGCCTGCTCGGTCACCAGCGCGCGGACGCCGGCGGTCCGCCGCATCCGGGCCAGCCGCTCCGCGGGATAGGTGGGGTCCAGGGGGACGTACGCGCCGCCCGCCTTGAGGATGCCCAGGATCGCCTCCAGCACGCGCGGACCCCGCTCCACGCAGATCCCCACCCGGCTCTCCGGCCCCACGCCGCGGCGGCGGAGGTGGTGCGCCAGCCGGTTGGCCCGCGCCTCCAGCTCGCCGTAGGTCACCGCCTCGTCCCCGTGGACGGCGGCGACGGCGGAGGGATCGGCGTCCGCCCGCGCCTCGAACGCCCGGTGCAGGCACACGCCGTGGGGCAGGTCCGCGTCCGTCGCGTTCCAGCGGACGCGCTCCGCCCGCTCGGCGGGGGTGAGGAGCGGAAGCTCCAGCACGCCGCGGCCGGGCGCGGCCGCCAGCGCCTCGCGAACGGTGCGGAAGTGCGCCGGCAGGCGGCGCGCGGTCGCCGCGCCGATCCGCGCCGGGTCGATGGAGAGGGCGCCCCGCACGGGCGCGTCCCCGTCCACGCGCAGCTCGATCCCTCCGACCATTCCGCCCTCGGCGGACACCGCACGCAGCGGAAAGCGCGCACCCGTGCCGCCCCACAGCCGCCCCAACACCTCGTCCACGCGGGCGGTGACGTCGCGGGCGGAGGGGTTCGCGGACAGCTCCACGCGCAGCGGCGCGGCGCCGTCCGGCGTACGCAGCTCCACCTCCACCTCGTCCTCGCCGGCATAGCGGGAAAGGAGGAGGACGAAGGCCGCCAGCGCCGGCGCCGCACCGCCGCCGTCCGCCGCGAGGGTGAACGGCAGGTCGGTCCGGGGGGACGCCGGGCTCGGGTCCGCGGGCGCGGCGAACCGCGCCGCGACCGGCGCGTACGGCCGCACCGCGGGATCGGCGGACACGCTCATACGGACTCCTGCAGCGCGAAAGAAGCGAACGGAGCGGGCATTTCGGATTCACGGAAGGGGACGGCGGGCCGCGGCGGGGGGGCCGCCGCGTAGCCGGGGATGGGAAAGCGCGCGCAGATCTGCGCCACCTCGCGCCGCGCGTCGGCCACGACGCCGGGGTTGAGCTCGTACGCGCGGTCGCCCAGGGGGCGCACGGCGCAGAGGACCCGGTGCACCAGCGCGGCGCAGTCCGCCATGTCGCCGGGGGTCATCCCCCGCAGCGCCAGGCCGTTGGTTCCGAAGCGCACCCCGCTGGTGACGGTGGCGCCGCGGCGGTCGTGGGGAACCCGGTTCTTGTTCACCACGATCCCGCACTCCTCCAGCGCCTTCTCCGCCACCACGCCGGTGAGGCCGCGGGAGGTCAGGTCCACCAGGACGATGTGGTTGTCCGTGCCGCCGGAGACCAGCGTGTAGCCGCGCGCCCCCAGCGCCGCGGCCAGGGCGCGCGCGCCGCCGGTGATGCGGCGCGCCGTCTCGCGAAAGGCCGGGGTGGACACCCGCGCCAGCGCGCTGGCCTTGGCCGCGATGGCCGCCAGGCCGGGCGTGCCCTGGAAGAACGGGAACGCGGCCCGCTGCACCAGGTCGGAGAGCGTTCCGCGCCCGTCCGGCGCCGGGGCGTCGTGGTCGCGGCCCATCAGCACCAGCCCGCCGCGCGGGCCGCAGAGCTGCTTGTAGGTGCTGGTGGTGGTGAAGTGCGCGTGGTCGATGGGGCTGGGATGCGCGCCCGCCGCCACCAGCCCCGCGATGTGGGAGATGTCCGCCAGCAGGTACGCCCCCGCCTCGTCCGCGATCGTGCGAAAGGCGGCGAAGTCGATGGTCCGCGGATACGCGCTGGCCCCGGCGATCAGCAGCCGCGGACGATGCTCCAGCGCCAGCCGCCGCACCTCCGCCATGTCGATCCGCCCGGCCCCGTCCACCCCGTACGCCGCCGCGTGGAAGTACACGCCCGACACCGACGCCCGCGACCCGTGCGACAGGTGCCCGCCGGCGTCCAGGTCCAGCCCCAGCACCGTGTCGCCCGGGCGCAGCAGGCTGAACATCACGATCTGGTTGGCCGACGTTCCGGAGTGCGGCTGCACGTTGGCGTAGCGCGCGCCGAAGGCGTGGCGGGCCCGCTCGATCGCCAGCCGCTCGATCCCGTCCACCACCTCACACCCCGCGTGGTAGCGGGCGCCGGGATACCCCTCGGTGGTGGTGTTGAGCAGCGACGTTCCCTCGCACGCCAGCACGGCGGGATCGGCCAGGCTGGAGGCCGCCACCATGGTGAGCGTCTCCGTCTGCCGGCGGTGCTCGCGGCTGATCAGCTCGTACAGCACCGGGTCTCCGGCGCGCAGGTGGTCCAGCCCCAGCGCGACCGTTGCTTTCACCAGGCAGGGGTCGATCATTCGTCGGCTCGTTTCCAGGGATGTGCGTGCCCGCGGGCGGCTCCGGGAGCGGAGCCCCCTCGCAGGGAGAACCATCGGGCGCACGGGCGCCGCAGGCGGGCCCGTGCCTGAGAATCGGGAGAGTGTCGGTCGGCGTGGGTCCGGTCCGGGCCCGCCGAAGCACTTCGGGAAGGGTCCCCGTCCGCGCCGCGCGGGCGAGGGCGGACGGGAAAGGCAGACTCCTCGGGGATGAGGAGCCCGGACGAGGGAGACGGGGGCGCGCTACGCCTGCGTGGGCCGCGTCCGCCGTCTCGTCTCGATCGGTGGGATGTCCGCGCGCGTCAGCCGCCGGCCGCGGCCATCCGCTCGCGGAGGCTCTTCGGACGCATGTCGGTCCACACCTCCTCGATCCGGGCCAGGCATTCGGCCTTCGTGCCCGTGAGGCCGGCCACCGTCCATCCGTCGGGGAGCTCGCGGTCCGCGGGCCAGATGGAGTACTGCTCCTCGTGGTTCGCCACCACGACGTAGGTCGTGGTGTCTTCGCGCTCTTCGCTCGACATGATTTTCGTTTCCTCGATCGTCAACAGGGGCACGGTCCGGATGGGCCGTGCGAGGTGTGATTCGCCGCGGGCGGCCGACCCGCGCGGGCGTCAGGCGGTCCGGGCAGCCGCCGCGGGAACTCCCCGCGGGAGCTCCTGCGCCAGGCTCCCGGCCGCCGCCCGGTCCAGCGCGCGGGCGCCTTCGCGCCAGCCGCGCGACTGCTCGTTCAGCCGCCGCGCCGCGTCCGACCAGCCGCGCTTGAGCTCCGCGACGATGGCCGCGAGCGACGCCTCCGCCGGCCCGCCGCCGTACGCCGCGCCGGCAGCGACCGCGGCGGGGTCCAGCCACGCGGGGTCCAGCTCCATTCCGTGCTCGCGGAACAGCCGCCCGGCGGATTCGCGCAGCGGCTCGCCGCGCTCCGCCGCGCCGGCCACCAGCGCGCCGACCAGGTAGTGCGCCCGGCGGAACGACATCCCCGTCCCCACCACCAGCCGGTTGGCCAGCTCCGTCGCGGGGGTAAAGCCTTCCACCGCGCGGCGGTACATGCTCCCCGGCCGCGGCTGCGCGCCGGCGGCCACGAGGCGCGCCAGCAGCGTCGCCTCCGTCAGCTCGTCCAGCGCGCCCCACAGCGGCTTCACCCCCTCCGTGCCGACCGCCACCGAGTTGCTGAACGGCGTGGCGTGCATCGCCATGGCCGCGGCGGTGAAGGCGCCCAGCGGCGCGCCGCCGCGCCCCTTGACGTGCTCCAGCAGAAAGGCGTTGCGCTTCTGCGGCATCATGCTGCTGGAGCCCACCAGCTCGTCGGGAAAGCGGATGAAGTCGAACTCCGCCGTGCTCCACAGCTGCAGGTCCGTCGCCAGGCGGCTGAGCGTCACGCCCAGCACCGCCGCCGCGCCCAGCAGCCGCAGCACCAGGTCGCGCGAGGCGACGGCGTCCACCGAGTGCAGCACCGCGCGGCCGAAGCCCAGCAGCCGCGCCGTCCGCTCCGGGTCGATCGGGATCGTCGTCCCCCCCGCCGCGCCCGCGCCCAGAGGGCAGCGGTCCAGCTCCGCCGCCGCGTCCGTCAGCCCGCGCAGGTCGCGCTGCAGGGCGGCGGCGACGCCGGCGAGGTAGTGGCCGTAGGTGATGGGGAGCGCCGCCTGCCAGTGCGTGTAGACGGGCATGGCCAGCCCGGCGTGCCGCTCCGCGCGGCGGATGAGCACGGCCAGCAGCCGCAGCGTCTCGCGGACCAGGGCACGGTAGCGCGCGCGCAGCCGCAGCTTGAGGACGGTGGCGCCGATGTCGTTGCGCGAGCGGCCGACGTGCACCGCGCCGCCGGTCTCCTCGCCCAGCGTCTCGACCAGGTAGTGCTCGTACAGCAGGTACAGCCCGCGCGGCGCCGCCCTCCCCCGCAGCGCCGCGCCGTCCTCCGCCGCCAGCGCGTCCATCACCGCCAGCAGCCGGCGCCCGGCGGCGGGGGCCAGGATCCCCCGCTCCACCAGCATCACCAGGTGCGCGCGGTCGATCTGCAGGTAGAACGGCAGCTCGTCGCGAATCGCCGCGTCCACGTGGCCGCCGAAGACGATCTGCCGCGCGCGCCGGTCCAGCGGCTTCCGGATGCGTCCCGTGTCCTCCATCACGCCGCTCCCCCGCCGGCCCCGGCGAGCACCGCCTCGTCCGCATCGACCGCATCGTCGACCTCGTCCGCATCGACCGCATCGATCACGGCCACCGCGTCCACCGGCTCCTCCACGCGGATGCGGATGCTGTCGCGGGCACGCTCGGCGGCTCCGCGGGCGGCTTCCGGCCGCTCCGCGCAGGAAACCACGTGGCCCACGCGGTCGCGGAAGTCCCCCTCGATCGCCAGCTCGTCGCCGGCGCGGCGGTACATCGCCACGTCCAGCACGTGCGGCAGGCCCAGCGCCGTGCTCCGCCCCCGCACCTCCGCCAGCCGGCCGGCGCGGGGAGCGAAGAGAAAGCGGATGGATGCGTGCTCGTGGCGCATGGCCTCCAGCCCCGGGGCCCGGCCGACGACCAGCCGCAGCGTCTCGCGGATCAGGTCGATCCCCTGCGCGTGGCGCACCAGCTCGGGGATGAAGCCGCCGGCGAGCCGCGGGTTCACCTCGATGGGATACGCGCGGCCGCCCTGCATCCGCAGCTCCCAGTGCAGCGGGCCCCAGCCCAGGCCCAGCAGCTCCGTCCCCCGGACCACGCTCTCCGCCAGCGCCTCGGCCACGTCCTCCGCGACGGCGGCGGGATAGTCGTGCCCCGCCTCCACGAAGAACGGCGGGCGTCCCAGGTGCTTGCGGGTGATGCCGATCACCCGCCCGGAAAAGACCTCCACCGAGTACTCGTCGCCCGCGACCAGCTGCTCCACGAGCACCCG
Organism: Longimicrobium sp.; assembly: GCA_036260235.1. GTDB lineage: Bacteria > Gemmatimonadota > Gemmatimonadetes > Longimicrobiales > Longimicrobiaceae > Longimicrobium. Next base: position 9,826 of record DATAAG010000652.1, on the reverse strand, counting down.
CGGCTCCGCGTCCGCCGGGGCGAAGAGGCGGGACGCGTGCGCATCCACCTCGTCCGCGTCCGCGCAGGCGCGCACGCCCACGCTGCCGCTCCCGTCCAGCGGCTTCACCACGACGGGAAAGCCGATCTGGCCCGCCGCGCCCACGGCCTCCGCGGCCGAGCCGACGACGCGGAACGCCGGCGTGGGCACCCCGCCCGCGGCGAGCACCCGGCGCTGGTGCGACTTGTCGCGCGCCGCGCGCACCGAGCCGGCGTCCGGCCCCGGCAGCCCGAAGCGCGCCGCCAGCGCCGCCGCCGTCGCCACGTGGTACTCGGAGCTGGAGGTGATCCCCACGATCCCCGCGGCGCCGCCGAACCGGCCCTGGATCAGCGCGTACAGCGCGTCCTCGTCCGTCCGCGGGACGCGGATCACCTCGGGTGCGCCCTCCTCCGCGAGGAACGCGTACTTCTCCGGCCGGGCGGTGACCAGCACGGGGGCAAAGCCCATCCCGCGCGCCGTGCGCACGAAGAGCCGGCCCGTCCCGCTCGTGTTGCTCTCGATGAACAGCACCGCCGCGCGCCCTTCGCCGCGGCTCATCGCAGCGCCAGCTCCAGGGAGCCGGGCGAGGTCATCGCCTCCCCGTACTCCTGGCGGTCCCAGTGGTAGAACGCCCAGGGATCGTCGCCGTCGTGCGGGCGGTCCCACTCCACCGGCTCGCCGTCCGGCCCGTCCAGCCGCACGCCCTTCTCCTCCAGCCAGGCGTTGTCATAGACGGTGTCCTGGTAGCGGTAGCCCTCGTCCGGCAGCACCACGGCCGCCAGCCCGTCCGGGTTCTCGCGCGCCCACCGGTCCGCCACCAGGTACGCCGCGCCGCTGGTGGGGCCCATGTAGAGCGCGTGGTCGCGGTGCAGCCGGCGCGTGGCGCGGAACGCCTCCGCCGCGCCCACCCAGTGCACCGAGTCGAACGCCGTGTGGTCCACGTTGGCGGGCATCAGGCTGTTCCCCAGCCCGCGCAGCAGCCGCCCGCTCCCCGCGTCCGACTGCCCGAAGATCACGCTGCGGTGCGTATCCACCCCGATCACGTTCAGCTCCGGGACGATCAGCCGCAGGTACGACGAGATGCCGCAGACGGACCCGCCGGAGCCCACGCTCCCCACCAGGCAGTCGATGGCGCCGGCCGCGTGGGCCAGCAGCTCGGCGCAGGGGGCGTAGCTCCCGGGATTGTGGGGATTGCTGTACTGGCGCGGGCAGTAGCTGCCGGGATTCTCCTCCAGGATGCGCTCCAGCACCGCCAGCCGCGCCTGCTGAAAGCCCCCCGTGGGCCCCGGCCTGCGCACGATGTGCACGGTGGCGCCCAGGTCCTCCAGGCGGCGGCGCAGCGGCGGCTCGATGGCCGGGTCGCTCACCAGCGCGAGCCGGTTGCCGCCCAGCCGCGCCACCATGGCCAGCGCCAGGCCAAAGGTGCCCGACGTCGTCTCCGCGATCAGGCCGCCCGGGCGCAGCTCGCCCTGTTCCAGCGCCTTGCGGATGATGAAGCGCGCCGGCAGCAGCTTCATCAGCGTGAACGACAGGCCGATGAGGTTGGGGCGCAGCCACACGATGCGCGGCAGCGCGACGGCGTCCACGAAGTTGGCGTTGATCAGGGTGCCGCTCACGAGACAGGCTCCGGTTTGGGGTCGAGGTCGGTGGAGAACTCCCAGCTGCGCTGCACCCCCAGCCGCCGCAGCCCTTGCCGCGCCCGGGCGGCGCGGCCGGCGGGGTCGTCCGCGGGGTCGAAGAGAAAGCCGGCCACGGTGCCGCTGTGCGCCACCTGCGTCCCCACCGCGCCCACCTCGCGCGCCAGGCGCAGCAGCCGCGGCATGTCGGGCTTGGGGCGGTGGGGCTGGGTGATGACGGTGCTCGCCGTGGCCACGCGGCCCAGCAGCGCGGCGTCCCGCCGCTCCACCGCCCGGCGCAGCAGCCCCAGCAGCGGCTGGAACGCCTCGATCTCCCACACGGAGTAGGGGATCGGCGGCAGGGAGAGCGTTGCCGTCCCGTGGTCCGCCTGCGTGTTGAAGCCCAGCACCCGGACGGCGGGGAGCGGTCCCCCCAGGTCCAGCAGCTTGCAGCCGCGCCGCTGCGCAAAGAGCACCGCGCGCTCCGGCCCGTACATCAGCGAGTCGCTCGCCGTCTCCGCCGCCACGGAGAGCCGCGCGATCCACTCCGGCTCCAGCACCACGCCAAAGGCGTCGGCCACCGCGCGGATGGTGGACAGCACGTCCGTCGTGGACGAGCCGCACCCCCACTGCAGGGGCACGTTCCCCTCGATGCGGATGGAGCCGCCCCACCCCGTGCGCCCCAGCGCGTCCAGGGTGAGCCGCGCCGCGGCGCGGGCGCGGGCGCGGTCGCGCGGCTCCACGGTCAGCGGCCCGGAGCGCAGGGGGCGAAAGCGGGCGCGGGTGGCGAACAGGCCGCACGGCAGCGTCACCAGCCCGTGCTCCTGCGCCCCGTCCGCGGAGTAGAAGATCCCCTGCAGGATCTCGCCGTGGTGCGCCTGGATGGCGCCGTGCCCGGCGCGGCACGGCTGGTCCGGCGGCGGAAACAGCGCCGCGGCCGGCGCCGGCCGCGCGCGCTCGGCGGCCGTCCCGCGGGTGTGGGAAAGCAATGCTGCTGGCGTCATCGTGTCCGCACGGGGGTGATGTGTGTGTGCCGTCTGCGCGGCGGTCAGCCCTCGTCCTCCATCACCCCCGCCCCGCACCACTCCATCACCGACATGGCGCTGAACATCTTGTGCTGCGCCTGCACCCAGGCCAGGCTCTGCGGCCCGTCCAGCACCTCGTCGTCCACGTCTTCGCCGCGCACGGCGGGAAGGTCGTGCATGAACACGGTGCCCCGCGGCTTCGACACCCGCTCCATCAGCGCCCGGCCCACGCGAAAGGGGGCGAAGTGCCGCCGCCACGCCGGGTCCGGCTTGCTGACGCCCATCTCCTGCCAGCGGCTGGTGTAGACCACGTCCACCCCGCGCGGCGCGGCATCCGCGTCGTGGATCTCCTCGACGGTCGCGCCGCAGCGGCCCGCCAGCTCCCGCGCGGCCGCCAGCTTGGACGCCTCGAGCCCGTAGCCCGCCGGCGTCGCCAGCGTGAGCCGCGTGCCGCGGATGCGGGCCAGGGCCAGCGCCAGCGCCGCCGCGGACCTGTTCCCCTCGCCGCAGTACAGCACGTCCAGTCCCTCCAGCCGGCCGAAGTGCTCCAGCATCGTCGTCAGGTCCGTGAGCGCCTGCGTGGGATGCTCGTCCGAGTTCAGCGCGTTCACCACCGACATGGTGGAGTGCGACGCGAAGGTCTTCATCTCCTCCACGCCCGCGTTGGTGCGCATCACCAGCACGTCCAGGTAGCCGGCGAAGGTGCGCGCCGTGTCCTCCAGCGTCTCGCCCGTGTTGGTCTGCAGGTCCGCCGGCCCGAAGTAGACCGTCGTGGCGCCCAGCCGCCCGGCGCCCACCATGAAGCCGGTGCGCGTGCGGGTGGAGGTCTTGCGGAAGTACACCCCCACCGTGCGCCCGCGCAGCGTCTGCGGGTCCACGGGCAACCGCTTGATGCGGATGGCCCGCCGGCACAGGTACAGCACTTCCTCCGCGGACAGGTCCAGGACGGACAGCACGTGGCGGCGCGCGGCCGCCGATGCACGGCTGGCGATCGCGGGGATGTGAAGGCGCTCGGGCGACAGGGTGGCGTGCGGAGTCATGTGCGATGGATCCTTCGTCGGGTGGATGTCCGGCGCCGTCCGTTCCGGAGGCGGCGGGGGGGTGCGGCGCGTTCCTGCTTCGACCGGCCGGCCGGGCGCATCCCGGGGAGGCGGCGCCCGGGTGCAAAAGCGCCCCGCGCCGCCTGGGGGGGCGGCGCGGGCGGAGACCACGGCTGGATCGGGGGAGTGTTCCGTCGGGCGGGACGCGGGCCGGCCGGGCAGGGCGGTCGTGGAGATGGGATGCTCGCGGCATCCCCCGCGCGGGCGGTGCTCCGGCGGGGAGCCGTCAGGCCGGGATCGGGATCGGGTGGAGGTCGGCCAGGGGGAGGTCCACCTCCAGCGCCTGTCCGATGGCGCGGATCCCGACCCGCACCCGGCGTCTGCCAAGTCGCTCCACCACCACCCCCTGGATGCCGTCGAAGGGGCCCCCGGCGACCCGCACCCAGCTCCCCTCGCACACCAGGGCCGCGCGGTCCAGGGTGGTCTTTGCCAGCGCCGCGGCGACGACCAGGAGCCGTACGCTCTCGATCTCCGCCGCCAGGATCGGCGCGGGCCGGCCGCGGATGCCCACCACGCCCGCCACCCCGTATACCTCCAGCACCTGCGGCAGCGACTGCAGCGTGAAGCGCCCGAAGACGTAGCCGGGGAACATCGGGAACTGGACCACCTTCTTGCGGTCCTTCCACTGGCTCACCGTGGCCACGACGGGGAGAAAGCTCTCGATCCCCTTGCGGCGAAAGAGCTGGTCCACCGTCTTCTCGTGCCGCCCGCGCGTGTGCAGGGCGTACCAGTGCGGCGTCTCGTACAGGACGTCCGGCAGGCGGTGGAGGCCGGGGTCGAAGCTGGTCGCGTGGGTCTGCTCAGGCAATGCGGTGCGGGGCTGGAGGGAAGGTGGACGGGGGGAGAGGGCGGCGGCGGGGGCGGGCACAGCTTCGCCCCGTCAGTTACATCGGGCGCTCCTGACCTGGCCCTTTCTCCGCCGTCCTCATGTCCTGCCTACGGGCGCCGGAAAAGGCAAGAGGTGGACCACCACACTCGTTATGCGAAAACAACTTACGCGCATCTGGGGAAACATATGAAGTGCGCTCTGGTGACGGCCGCCGGGGTGCGCACGGCGATGCGCACAACCGCGCAATCCGTTGCGCGCTTTCCCACCGACTGTGTATCTCGTTGCCGCTCCAACGGGTACCTGACCACTCCCGCGGAGGGCGGCGGCGGCCGGTTCTCCGGGCACGAAACGCGAACCGCTCCGGCGGCCAGGTGGCGCGCCGGAGCGGCAGGGAGAGAAGCGGGAATCGTGGAGTACCGTTGGGGCCTTTCGCCGACGGAGGCTGGTGATCAGTCCGCGCCCTCCAGCAGGTTGTAGAAGCCGCGGCGGCTCACCCCCAGCAGGCGGGCGGCCCCGGCCTTGTTGCCGCTGCAGCGCCGCAGCGCCTCGTCCGCGTAGGTGCGCCGCAGCTGCGACTGCGCCGCCCGCAGCTCGCCCCCCAGGCTGCCGTCCGGAGCAGCCGCCTCGTCCTCCCCTGCCGGCGGGGCGGAGGGGCACGACGGCAGGCCCGGGCCGCCCTGGAGCGTGGGGGGAAGATGGTGGGCGAGGACGCGCTCGCCGTCCTCCGGCCCCGCCAGCACGGTGGCGCGCGCCACCGCGTTCTCCAGCTCGCGCACGTTGCCGGGCCAGCTGTAGCCCTGCAGCATGCCCAGCGCCTCGTCGCCCACGTCGATCAGGACGGAGCCGTTCTGTGCGGCGTGCTTGTCCAGGAAGAAGCGGACCAGGGACCGCACGTCGTCCGTGCGCTCGCGCAGCGGCGGGATGAACAGCTCCACCGTGGCCAGACGGTAGTACAGGTCCTCGCGGAGAATGCCTTCACCCACCGCCTCCCTCGGGTCGCGGCTGGTGGCGGCGATGATGCGCACGTTGACCGGCTGCGTGCTGGTGCCGCCCACGCGGCGGATCTCGCCCTCCTGAAGGACGCGCAGGAGCTTGGCCTGTGCCTGCAGGCTGATCTCCGTCACCTCGTCCAGGAACAGCGTGCCCCCGTTCGCTTCCTCGAAGCACCCGCGGCGCGAGGTGACGGCGCCGGTGAACGCCCCGCGCTCGTGCCCGAACAGCTCCGACTCCACCAGCGATTCGGGGATGGCCGCGCAGTTGATGGCGATGAACGGCCCCTCGCGGTGCAGTGACCGGTCGTAGATGTAGCGGGCGAGCACCTCCTTGCCCGTTCCGCTCTCCCCGTGGATCAGGAGCGTGGCCATCTTGGGGCCCACCTTCCCGGCAAGGCGGCGAAGCTCGGCGATGCTCCCCGACTCGCCCACCATCTCGCGGCGGCGGGCGGGGCTCCCGCCGGCGCCGTGCCGGTGACGCTCCGGCCGTAGTCCCGGCTCGCCGCCGGGGGACCGGACTCTGCTGCTCATCAAGTGAAGCCTTCCTCAACCGTGGTCGTACCTCTCGCCGCACACCTTCTCCATCCATGTTGATTTCTGGATGGGGAAAGCTGCACCGGCCACGACACACCCTGGTTCCGAAACACCCGGGGAGGACGTGGCGAATCCGCGCTTTGCCGCGGGGCCACAGGGAAGGAGAACAAGAAACTACATCCGTATCACCCTTCAAGATCGCGCCGTTTACGTCAAGAGTCAACCTGAAATGATCAAGATGACGGATACGGAGCAGAAAGCGGGCAGGGTGTGATATTATTTTCCAGGTTATTCTACCACAACGGTTTAGCTCAGGGCAGCCCACGCCACGTTCTTACATGTCGCGCAGGAGAAATGATTCGGTCTTTCGTCCATTGGCCGCTTTGGAGCCCTGAGTGTCGGATGGGGGCCATCCCACGCCGGTGGGTGATGGTCGACGCAGATTTGCGCACCCCGCGGAGCCGCGGGACTGGACGCCGGAGACAGGAAAGCCCCCACCTAGAGCGACGGTGGGGGCTCAGCCTTCGCTACGCCCAGAGAGGCCGCAGCAACCCGGGCGCGGCGTTCGGGGCGCGGCGGGGGCAAATCCGCCGCCAATCCGGTTTTCCGTCCGCTTACCCGGCAGGCTCGGCGACGCGAACCGGGCGTGCCTGCTCCACCACCGACGCGGGGACGGGGATGGCCACGGACGGGGCGGGCACCGCCAGCCCGAAGGCGGCCGCCACCCGGTGCACCTCGTCCGCCATCTTGAGCGGCAGGTTGTCCCCGTGCAGGCGCAGGTACGCCTGCATGAAGTCTTTCCGCCCCTTCAGGAAGGCGAAGTCCGTCGGGACCATGTTGCGGATGGAGAGCAGCGGCAGCGGGCTCTTGAGCGGCCGGAAGTCCGGGTTCCAGAGCGACTCCTTCTCCGGGGGCCCGGGGTGGAACTCGCCGATCATGATGCCGTGCGGCACGTACTCCGGCTTCAGCCGCTCCTGCGTGGCCTCGATCAGCGTGCTCCACGCCTCCCGCGGCAGGTCCGGGAAGAGGATGTTGATGCTCTTGTACTGCGCGTCCCTCCCGTCGCGCGGCTCCAGCTCCAGGAACCAGTCGCGGTACAGCCGCACCACCTCCACCACCTCCTCACCGTCCAGCTCCGCGCCGCGCCAGACGGCCAGGAAGAACAGCTCCTTGCGGATGGACGGCGGGGTGAACGGGCACACCGGGCCGGCGCGGCCCAGCTGCGGGTGCGGGTTGCACAGGTACGCCTTTGCCCAGTCGAGCACCGGGCGCAGCGCATCCAGGTTCTCGGCCACCCGGGGCGCGGGCGGGCCCTCCGTGAAGTCGGAGAGCTCCACCAGAAACAAACGTGAGTCCTCGGAATGCAAGCGCATGCACCTGGCTCCTGGCTACGGCCGTCCCTGAGATGCGTGGGGATCGGGCAGCGCCACCTGCAGGCGCGGCCGGCGAAGCCGGGCAGACAGCCAGCGCCACGCCCGCTGCGCGCCTACCAGCAGCGGCAGCGTGAGCGCCAGCAGCGCGTCCACCCCCAGCCAGCGGCGAATGCGCTCCTGGCGGCGGTGGCGGTCCAGTGCCTCGGCGTAGGGCATGGTGGTGTGCACCACCATGGTGTAGAGCGGCATCCAGCGGCCCGGCAGCAGCCGGCTCAGCCACAGGTCGACCTTCTTGCGGGCCACGAAGGCCGGCTGGTTGGCCGTGTCGCGCAGCTCCACGAAGTTCTGCTTCACCAGCTCGCACAGCGCGTCGGTGTTGCGCTTGCGCGCCTGCTGGTACTCCCGGAAGGCCGCCCCGCGGTCGCCGGGGTGGCGCCCCAGGCAGGCGTCGAGCACCGCGCAGTCCTCCATCGCGGCGTTCATCCCCTGCCCGTAGAAGGGGTAGACGGCGTGGCAGCCGTCGCCCACCAGCACCACGCGGTCGCCGTAGTGCCAGGGGGCGGTGCGGGTGCTCACCAGCGTGCCCACGGGGTGGCGCAGGAACTCGCCGGCCAGGTCGGGCACCAGCTTCGCGAGGTCGGGAAAGACCTCGCGGAAGAACGCGTCCACCTCGGCCGCCGTCTGCAGCCGGGCAAAGCTGCGCGGCCCTTCGAACGGCAGGAACAGGGTGACGGTGTGCGAGCCGTCGGGGTTGGGGTGCGAGACGATCAGGCAGTCGCCGCGGGGCCAGATGTGCAGGGCCTCCAGCTCGATGGCGGAGCCCCCTCCGGGGAGGGCCGGCAGGGTGAGCTCCTTGTAGCCCCACTCCAGGAACTCCTGCTCGAAGTTGGCGCGCTCACCGCGGTGCATGAGCTGCCGCACCGTGCTGAACGCGCCGTCCGCCCCCACCACGAAGTCCGCCTCCACGCGCTCTTCGCGCCCGTCGGCGGTGCGGAAGACGGCCGTCCCGGCGTCCTTGTCCAGCCCTTCGCAGCGCCAGCCGAAGTGGAAGCGCACGCCGGGGCATTCCTCCGCCTTGCGGATGAGCGCGCGGTTCAGCTCGCTGCGCGAGATGGAGTAGAGGACCTCGTTCTCGTGCGCCCCGTAGGGCTGAAAGCTCACCCGCCCGTCGCTGGCGTGGATGACGCGGCCGCGGGCGCGCACGGCGCCGGCCAGCACCTCGTCCACCAGCCCCACCTGGCTCAGCGCGTACACCCCGCGGTGGCTCAGCCCCAGGTTGATGGAGCGGCGCTCCAGGGCGTCGTCGGCCACCGTGCGCGGGTCCACGCGCCGCTCGCAGACGTTTACCGCATAGCCGCGCCGGCCCAGGTAGATGGCCAGCAGCGAACCGGCCAGCCCCGCGCCGATGATGGTGGCGCGCACCGGTGCGCCCGCCGCCGGGGGCGCATCGCCCCCCGTCGAGCCGTCGTCTACGGGTACCAGGTCGACTGCAGTCTGCACGGGAAACCGAAGCGCGGGCAGGAGTGGTCGCGAAGCTCGCGGGATCGACGGACCGGCCGGGTGGGCGGCGCGGGGCGCGTTCCCCGCGCGCGGACGAAAAGCATGCAGGCGGCACAGGAGCATACCCGTGCCGATATTCTGACGTAAACTATCAGACACCGGATTGCAATGTCAACCCTCCCCCGACACATAATAAACATTTGTTGCACCTCCCGCTCCTCTCCTGTCCTCGCCGTGCCCACGCGGGAAAAAGCGCGGCTTCAGCGAGGCTCCACGGCCGGAAGAGCCCGTGCAGCCGTGCGCCCGTGCACTCGCCGTTGCGGCCGAGAATTGAAAGTTACACCGTTCACAACGATGGCGCACATTGAGCGGCATGGTGTGCGGCGCCGGCGCTTCCACGCTATGCACGGCGGCGGTGCCCTTCTCCCGGTGTTGACGCAGCCGGCGGATTATGCGGGATGAGCGGTCGGGACGCGGGATGGCCACCCCGCCCCGCCCATGCATGAAGCGGCGCCGCGCGGTACGACGAACCCGGGCGCCGGCCGAAGGATCCCGCCGGCAGGACCGTGACGCTGGATCTCTGCTGCGGAGCTTGCCTCCCTCTGGCGGAGAGAAGATCCTTCGGTCGCGCGCAGGCGATCGTGTCGGGTATGGTGATGCGGGTGCGCTCCCACCGGAGAACAACGCCCCTTCGCGGTGCCCACAGGGTTACCAGCACGTCTCGGAAAGTCACCACCAACCGGCCCGGCGCGCTTTTGATCTTCGACGAGGTCATGACGGGCTTCCGGCTCACGCGCGGCGGTGCCCAGGAACGATTCGGCGTGGCGCCGGATCTCACG
>DATAAG010000651.1:0-8590 GCA_036260235.1 Longimicrobium sp. | reverse complement strand
CCCCCGCGCCGCCGTCGTGGTGTCGTCAGCCGTTGCGGTGCGGGTCGGCGCCGGTGCGCGCCGGGTCGTCGATGCCGCGCAGACGGTTCCAGGTGGGGTACGGCACCGCGTCCTTGGCCACGAACGCGTCCGCCGCGCCGGCGCGCATCCCGCCCATCGCGGTGATCTCGCCGCGCTCCGGCTCGCGCAGGTTCAGGTAGGTGCCGCCCTGCTGCAGCGGCGCGCCCTCGGGGAGCACCGGGATCTCCTTGAGCTCGTCGTCCGGCCAGTCGCGCAGGGTGCGGTGCACGGACTTCACGTCGTACGCCGTGCGCGTGGTGCGCCGGCTCTCGTCGGAGACCGGCCCGATGTTCTGCCCCGCCATGTGGTTGGGGTGCAGGTCGCGGTCGAACCCGTCGGTGATGGACTGCTCCAGCTGGCGCCTGTTCTCCGCCATCGTAACTCCCTCCTGCCAGTCGGTTTGCGGCGGCTCAACGGAAGGATGGGGAGGCGGCAAGATGCGTGCGCGCCAGCCGCCGCGGCAGCCCGTCCGGGAGTCACACGGCGGCGCGCTCGCGCATTATATTGTGGCCACGGACCTCCGACCCGACCAGCCACACCGGATCCATGCGAATCACCGCCCCTGCCGCGCTGCTGCTCGCCCTCGCCGCCTGCTCCGGCTCGATCACCGGCGGGGCGCCGGAGCTGGACCGGGGCATCGCGGCGCAGTGCGTCCGGCCCGCACCGCTCCACGGCACGCCGGACCCGCGCACCGCCGGCTCGTACATCGTGGTCTTTCACGACGGCACCCCTTCCGCGGCCGTGACGGCGCGGCTGGCCGGCAAGTACGGCTTTGAGCCGAAGCACGTCTACGAGCACGCCCTGCGGGGCTTCGCCGCCACGCTCTCCGACGACGTGGTCGCGGGAATCCGCTGCGAGCCGGAGGTCAGGTTCGTGGAACACGACGCCGTCGTCACCATCGGCGGATAGCGGGCTCCCTCAGTCCCCACCGCCGCCCGGGACCTTCCGCGTGCGGCGGCGCGCCAGGCGCTCTTCGCGGCGGGTCCGGCCCGCCTCGAAGCGGCGCCTCTCCTCTTCCGTCTGCGGCAGCACCGGCGGCACGCGCGCGGGGCGCCCCTTCTCGTCCAGCGCGACGAAGGTGGCGTAGCAGGTGTTGGTGTGCCGCTCCGCGCCGGTGATGGGGTTCTGCGCCATCACCCGCACCCCGATCTCCATGCTGGTGTTGCCGGTGAAGTTCACGGAGGCGTGTGCCACCACCAGCTCGCCGATGTAGATGGGCTCGTTGAACTCCACCTCGTCGAAGCTCTTGGTGACCACCGGCCGCCCCGCGTGCTTCATGGCGCAGAAGGCGGCGGCGCGGTCGATGAACCCCAGCAGCACGCCCCCGAAGAGCGTGCCCGCCACGTTCTGGCTCTGCGGCTCCGCCAGGTCCGCGAAGGTGACCTGCGACTCGCGCACCGGCCGCGGCACCGTGGGGTCCGGCGGGGGCGTGTTGAGGTAGATTTCGACGGGGCGGATCATCGGCAGAAGAGTGCGTGAGTGCGTGAGTGCGGAAGCTACGCCGCGGGCGCAGGATCGTACGCATCCACCAGCACCAGGACGACGTCGTTCACGTTGGTGCCGGTGGGGCCGGTGACGACAAGGTCGCCGGCGGCGCGCAGGAAGGGATGGGCGTCGTTGCGGCGCAGGGCGTCGCGCGCGTCCAGCCCGGCGGCCCGGCCGCGCGCCACCGTGCCGCCGTCCGCGAAGGCGCCGGCCGCGTCCGTCGGTCCGTCCGTCCCGTCCGTGCCCAGCGACGCGGCCAGCACTCCCTCCACCCCCTCCAGCTCGATCGCCGCCGCCAGCGCCAGCTCCTGGTTGCGGCCGCCGCGCCCCGTGCCGTGCACCGTCACCGTCGTCTCGCCCCCCAGCAGGAGGGCGAGCGGGGCAGCCGCCCGCTCGGCGCGGGCGTTCAGCGCCAGCAGCGCCACCTGCTCGCCCACGCTGCTCGCCTCGCCCTCCAGGTCGTCCGCCACGATGCGCGCCCGGTAGCCCAGCCGCTCCGCCTCGCGCGCGGCGCCCTGCAGCGCGTCGCGGTTGCCGGCGATGACGTGCGCGGACGCGCGCGCGAAGGCGGGATCGTCCGGCCTGGGCGTCTCCGGCAGGTCGCCCGCGTCCCCGGCCTGCAGGTGGGCGAGGACGGCGGCGGGCGCCTGGATCTCCCGCTTCCGCAGCACCTCCAGCGCGTCCGCGTACGTGGTGGGGTCCGGCACCGTGGGGCCGGAGGCGATCACGTCCGGCGCGCCGCCCACCACGTCGCTGACGGCGAGGGTGACCACGCGCGCCGGGGCCGCCGCCCGCGCCAGCCACCCCCCGCCGATGCGCGACAGGTGCTTGCGGACGGTGTTGATCTCGTGGATCGGCGCGCCGGAGCGGAGGAGCGCGTCCGTCACCTCCTTCAGCTGAGTCAGCGAGACGCCGGAGACCGGCGCCGGCCACAGCGCGGAGGCGCCGCCGGAAAGGAGGCAGAGCACCAGGTCCCGCGGCCCCGCCCCGCGCGCCAGCCGCAGCGCCTCGGCCGCGCCCGCCATCCCGCGGGTGTCGGGAACGGGATGCGCCGCCTCCCACACGTCGATGCGCGGGAGCGCGGCGCCATGGCCGTCCCTGGTGGTGATCGTCCCGCCCGCGATCCGCTCGCCCAGCACCTCCAGCGCGCCCATCGCCATCGGCGCCGCCGCCTTTCCCGCGCCGATCACCAGCACGCGCTCGAAGGCGGACAGGTCGACCTCCTCCACCCCCGCGACCGTCAGCCGCTCGCCCTCCAGCCGGAGCGCGCGCGCCACCGCCGCGCGCGCGTCCGCGGCGGCTACGGCGGCGTCCAGGATGATGCGGGCGTGCTCGCGCAGGCGCTGCGTCATGGCACGGGGGTGAGCGGCGGGTTGCCGGTGAGCACCGCGTGGGCGTTGCGCGCGGCCAGCATCGCCATGCGCGTGCGGGTCTCGCGCGTCGCGGAGCCCACGTGCGGCAGAAGCGTCACGTTCGGCAGTTCCAGCAGGCCGGGGTGGACGGCCGGCTCGCGCTCGTAGACGTCCAGCCCCGCGCCGGCCAGCCGGCCGTCGCGCAGCGCGTCCACCAGCGCCGCCTCGTCCACCAGCGCGCCGCGGGCGGTGTTCACCAGGTACGATCCCGGCCGCATCCGCCGCAGCACGTCCGCGTCGATGGCGTGCCGCGTCTCCGGGGTGAGCGGCGCGTGCAGGCTCAGCACGTCGCTCCGCGCGATCAATCCCTCGAAGCCCACCCACTCCGCCCCGAGCGCCGCCTCGTCCTCGGCCGACAGGCGGCGGCGCGAGTGATAGATGACCCGCATCCCGAACGGCGCCGCCCGCCGCGCCACCGCCCGGCCGATGCGCCCCATCCCGAAGATCCCCAGCGTGCGCCCGCGCAGGTCGCCGCCCAGGTAGTCCCAGAACCCCCAGCCGTGGAACTCGCCCGCGCGCAGGCTGCGCTCCGCCGGCGTGAGCCCCCGCACGGCGGCCAGGACGAGCGCCATCGCCAGGTCCGCCGTGGCGTCCGTCAGCACGTCCGGCGTGTTGGTCACGGCGATCCCGCGGGCGCGGCAGACCGCGAGATCCACGTGCTCGTACCCGACGACCGCGTTCGCCACCACGCGCAGCCGCGGCGCCTGCTCCAGCACCCGCGCGTCGACGCGGTCCGTCAGCAGGCAGAGCAGCGCCTCCGCGTCCGCCAGCTCGCCGCGCCACCCCTCCGGCCCGCCGAGGCTTCCCAGCGGGCGGAGCAGGTCCAGCGCGCCGTCCGGCAGCGCGAAGGTGGTGACGATGCGCGACATCAGCCCACCGGCTTTTCCCAGAGGCTGATGCCGGCGCCGCCCAGCCCCAGCGCCGCGTGGTCACGGATGCTCATCTCCCGGAACCCCAGCGCCCTGACGACGGGATGGACGTCCAGCCGGCGGCGCTGGAACGCCGTGCGCAACGCGCTGATCCCCCGCCCCGCCAGCCACACCTCCACCGCCTCCAGCGCCTCCCGCGCCAGCCCCTGTCCCCGGTGCGCGGGAACGATCATCAGCATCCCCAGCAGCGCGCGGTCGGCCTGCGGGTTCCCGGCCCACCAACCCACCGCGCCCACGTCCTCCCCCGTCTCCGCCCGCGTGAGCACGGCCACCTGCCGTCCCGGCGTCCCTGCGCAGGCGCGCAGCTCCTGCGCGGCGGCGTCCGGGGCGGGCCCGCCCTGCCCCAGCAGTGCCGCGAAGTGGTCCGCGCACGCCTGGAAGATGTGCTGCAGCCGCTCCTCCCCGGCCGCGTCCAGCGCGCGGATCACCAGGCGGGCGGTTTCGATGTCGATGGGCGCGTCGAGCGTCGCGGTCACGGATGGTCGCATGGGTGATCGGTTCGGCGCGGGAAGTTGCCCCGGCGCACCCGCGGGGTCAAGTTGATGGCGCCCATCCGCCGGCGAGCGGACGACGCGGCGACGACACGGGATCCTGGCGGTATCGTGCCCGCTGTTCCCTATTCCCTGTTCCCTCTACCCTTGCAGTTCAATGCAGCTTGAGTCCGCCCACTACATGCGGACGGGCGACCTGGTGCGCCATGCGGGCGGGCGGACGGGAGCCGTGGTGGAGGCGATGACCCTCTGGGCCACCGTCCGCTGGGACGACGGCAGCGAGGAAGAGGTGGAGCAGCTCGATCCCATGATCGTGGTGACGGAGCGGGCATCGCGGGAGTAGCGTCTCCACATCATCTGCATCCTGCTACCGTTGCAGTGTAATTTCTTTGCGAAAACGCTGGCGCGCAACGACTTGGCGGTGTTACAATGGAGGCAGGCATCCCCTCCGGAGGACATCCCATGATCCAGAAGTACGAGCCGGCCGCGGACGCGGTCCGGACGGTCCTCATTGTCGAGGACCAGATCGAGATGCGCGCCATCGCGGCCGCCTACCTGGAGAGCCGCGGCTACCGCGTGCTGGCCACCGACAACGGCGCCGACGCCGTGCGCCAGGCGCGGGCGGAGCAGCCGGACCTGATCTTCATGGACATCTCGGTGCCGGGAATGGACGGCATCCGCGCCACCGCCGAGATCAAGCGCGACCCGGCCACCCGGTCCATCCCCGTGGTCATCGTGACCGCGCACCCGTACGGCTCCGTAGGCAAGCGCGCCATGGACGCCGGGTGCGACGGCTGGCTGAACAAGCCGTGCGACCCGCGGCGCCTGCTGCAGGAGGTGCAGCGCAGGGTGGGTACGGCCAACTGAACCCCTCGCCCGCGACCGGATGAGCTTCATCGACCCGAGCTGGTGCGCGCGCATCAACGCCCACCGCGCACCGCCGCCGGAGCCCGCCGCCGCTCCCCCGCCGTCCGCCGAAGCGCCGCAGTCGCCGTATCCCGCCCCGCTCAGGCGGCGCGAGATCCCGTCCGTGCACGTCTGCGAGCTGTGCGGCGCGACGATGTACGACCACAACTGCAAGATCGTCTGCCCCAACTGCGGCTACAAACGCGACTGCAGCGATCCGTGACGATGCTGCCCGCCTGAGCACCGCCGCCCGTCCTGGCCACGGCGGCGGTGCGCCACGCCTCTCTCGCATAGTTCCACCTTCCAGGCCGCGGCTCGACTCGCATAGCGGCGAACTTGACTTCGATACGGCTGCATGTATACAATCGTACTTGTATAGCATCATGATTGTATAGTTACGTAGAGAAAGGCCTGCGATGGTGCGTGATCCAGACCTGATCATCAACCGGGACGGCGAGCAGCAGCGCCTGCTTGAACTGCTGGCACGAGGGCAGCCGCAACTGGTCCTGATGTACGGACGCCGGCGGGTCGGCAAGACGCACCTGCTCGGCCGGGTCTGGAGAGATACCCCGGCCTTCTACTTCACCGCGGCGGAGACGACGCCGGCGCAGAACCGCGAGGCGCTGCTCACCGCGCTGGAGGAGTGGTCCGGCGAGCCGATCCACCCGGAGGACTATCCCAACTGGCGTAGTGTGTTCAGGCTGCTGCTGGATTTCCGCTCGCCCGAGCCGCTGGTGATCACGCTGGACGAGTTCCAGTACCTGGGAGAGAACCCCGCGGAGCTCAAGTCGGTGGCGTCGGAGCTGAACGCCGCGTGGGAGCAGAGGCGCCCCCAGCGTCCCCTGGTGCTGGTGCTGGCGGGCTCCGCCGTACGCACCCTCGAGGCATTGAACCAGGGGGGATCGCCGCTTTACGGGCGCTTCGCGTGGCAGTGCCGGCTGCGTCCGTTCAACTACTGGTACGCAGGAGAGCTCGCCGGATTCACGGACCCCGGGAGCGGACGTACGCGTACGGCATCTTCGGAGGCACGCCGCGCTACCTGAGCGCCATCGACCCTGCCCGGTCCGTCGCGGAGAACGCCATCTCACTCATGCTGCATCCCGCCGGTGAGGTGCGCGAGCTGGTGAGGACCGCCATGCTGCAGGAGCAGGGGCTGCGCGAGATTCCCAAGTACGTGGCCATCCTGCGTGCGATCGGACGGGGGCGCACGGACCTGAACGAGATCGCGCAGGCGGCGGGCCTGGAGGCGGATACCGCGCTGCGCGACAAGCTGGAGCGCCTGATCGAGCTGGATTACGTGAAGGCGGGCCGCAACCTGGGCGCAAAGACCCGGGAACGCTTTCGCTACCGCGTGGCCGACCCGGCGTTCCGATTCTTCTACGACTTCGTGGCCCCGCTGGAGAGCGTTCTGGAGACGCAGGACCCGGCGGCCGTGTGGGAGCGGCACATCGCGCCCAATCTGGACGCGTACACGGGGCTGATCTTCGAGGGCATCGTCGAGGAAGCGTACTACCGCCTGCAGGCGCACCTGAACCTTCCCCTGGTACGGGAGTGGGGCCGCTGGGAGGGGCTGGACCGCCACCGCGCGCCGCTGGAGATCGACATCGCCGCCGTGCTGATGGACAGGCGGGTGCTGACGGGGGCGATCAAGTGGTGCCAGGACCCGGTCGACGTGGACGTACACACGCAACACTTGCAGATGCTGGACCGGTTGTCGCAGGCGGGAGTGGGCTGGGCCCACGAGGCAAGGAAGCCGCGGGCGCCGCTCCTGTACGCGGCAGCAAACGGCTTTACCGACCGCTTCGTGCAAGCTGCCCGGGCTACTCACGACGAGGTCTATCTCTGGACTCTGGACGACATCTTCCAGCCGAGTCCATCACAGACGCAATGAAGCAGAATACATCTATACAACCATGTTTGAATTCAATCGTAATTGTATAGCATGGAAGTGCCGGTTAAGCTACCCTCGTCCTGAGGATCGCCCCGCCTCCCCCAGCAGCCGCTCCACGATCACCACGTCGCGCCAGACGCCGTCGAGCCTGGCGTGGCACCGGTAGGTGCCCACCTCGCGAAAGCCGTGGCGGGCGCAGAGCCGGCGCGACGCCTCGTTCTCCGGGAAGATGCGCGAGAGCACCTTCCACAGCCCCGCCGCCTCGCACGCGGGGAGGAACGCCTCCATCAGCGCGTCGCCCACGCGCCGGCCGCGGGCGCTCCCCGCCACGTAGACGGAGAACTCCGCGATCCCCGCGTAGCACTCGCGCGGACGGTAGCCCGACGCCGCCACCCACCCCACCACGCGGTCATCCACCACCGCCACCAGCACCGGGTGGCGCGGGTCGCCCAGCCACGCCAGCACCTCGTCCGGCGTGCGCTCGCGCGTCTCGAACGTTGCGGTGCGGCCGCGGATCCCCTCGTTGTAGATGTCCGCGATGGCCGGGACGTCGGCGGGGGTGGCGGGGCGCACGGTGACGGGAGGAGGCGCGTCGGTCATGGGCGGACGGGGACGGGGGAGCGGACGGGCGGCGTTCCGGCCAGGAGGACGGCGGCCGCGGCGGCCAGGCAGGCGGCCATCAGCGTCCACAGCACCGGAGTATAGCCGCCGCCCCACGTGTAGAGCACGCTCGCGCCCACGGGCGCCGCGGCGCGGGCGACGGCCAGCCACATCGCAAGGACGCCGTTGATCCGCCCGTACTCCAGCGGCCCGTACATCTCCGCGACCAGCGCCGCGCGGGCGGGGGTGATGGCGCCGAAGCCGGCGCCGAACAGCGCCACGCACGCCCACACCCACCCCTCGCCGCCACGCACGAGCAGCGCGGCGATGCCCAGCGCGCCCAGGAGGAAGATGGCGGCGGTCACCGCCGGCCGCGGCCACCGGCTCCCGAGCGGCGTGAAGACCAGCCGCCCCGGGAGCGCCATCAGCCCCAGCGCCCCCAGCGCCGCCCCGGCGAAGGCGGGGGAGTAGCCGCGCTCGAGCAGCAGCGGGATCAGGTGCACCGCCAGCGCCGTCGTCGTCAGGGCAGAAAGGGCGAAGGCGGCCGTCAGCCAGTGGAACGAGGCGCTGCGGATCGCCCGGTCCGCGGGGATGCCGGGGACGATGGGCGGTGCCCGGACTCCGCCGTCATCCCCCGTGATCCCGCCGTCCGGCTGCAGCCCCAGAACCCACGGGTCGCGGCGCAGGAGGAGGGCGTGAGGGACGACGGTCGCCGCCGCCAGGATCGCCGCCAGCCAGAGGAGCGCGTCCCGCCACCCGTGCGCCTGCACCAGCCACGTCGCCAGCGGGACGAAGATCACGCTCGCGAAGCCGGCG
>DATAAG010000650.1:0-25904 GCA_036260235.1 Longimicrobium sp. | reverse complement strand
CCTCCACGAACCGCGTGGAGGAGGGCCGGGGAGGGGGGCGCCCGCCCCTCGCACCACATCGGCTTCGGCACGCCGAACCCACCCGACCACCCCTCCCCCCGAAGTTGGGGGAGGGGTCGCCCGTGCCGCGAGGAACGAGCGAAAGGCCGGGCGGGGGAGAGGGCCTCCCGCGCAGCGGACCGCGGGGGAAAGCTCCCCTTGCTCCGTCCCCGCCACCTCACGGCACACCCGCTCGACGTCTATCCCCCCTCCCGCGCAGTTTGCGGGAGGGGGTGGACGAGCCTAGGCGAGGCCGGGGGCGGGCCTCCCCCGCAGCGCGGCGCTCAGCGTCCCCACTCCCACGGTGATCGCCGAGCCCAGCAACGCGAACCACAGCGTGTCCACCACCCGCGGAATCACGCCGAACTGCTGCGCCGCCCAGAGCGAGGCCATCGCGGCGATGGCAATGCCCATGCCCGTCAGGGCGTCACGCCCGTCCGCCCGCCTGGAAATCAGCCCCAGCAGGAATCCCCCCAGCAGCCCGCCGTAGGTGAACGAGGCGATCTGCAGCGCGATCACCACCAGCGGCGTTCCCGCGGCCACCAGTTGAAAGGCCAGCGAAACGGCGATCATCACCACGCCCCAGACGAGCGTGAAGCGCCTGCCCACCCGCAGCAGGTGCTCCTCGCCCGTGCGGCCGGTGAGGGGGACGTACAGGTCGTGCACGGAGACAGCGGCCAGTGCGTTCAGCGAGCTCGACATCGCCGCCGCCAGGATGGCCGCCACCACCAGGCCGGCGATCCCGGGCGGCAGGTGCTCCACCGCGAAGGAGGGAAAGACCGCGTCCGGCTGCGGGAACTCGCGCCCCCCGTAGAACACCCACAGCGCCGCGCCGATCACCAGGAAGAGCGCGAACTGCAGGAAGACGATGATCCCCGACCCCACCAGCGCCCGCCGCGCGTCCCGAAGCGAGGGCGACGCCAGCAGCCGCTGCACGATCAGGTGATCCGCGCCGTGCGACGCCATGGTCAGGAACGCGCCGCCCACGACCCCCGTCACCAGCCAGTTGGCCCGCGCGAACCCGCCGTCCGGGTGGATCACGCGCAGCTTGTCCGCCTCCCCCGCCGCGCGCGCGATCCCGTCCCACCCGCCGGGGACCAGGCCGATGAGCACCCACAGCACGGCGACGCCGCCCACGATGTAGATGAACATCTGCGCCACGTCCACCCACACCACCGCCCGCAGGCCGCCGTAGTAGCTGTAGAGCAGGGTGAAGACGCCGATGGCCACGATGGACTGCCAGACGGGGATGCGCGCGATCACCGCCAGGGGGATGGCGGTGGCGAAGATGCGCACGCCGTCCGCCAGCAGGCGCGTGACCAGGAACACCAGCGAGGCCAGGCGCCGCGCCCCCTGTCCGAATCGCCGCTCCAGCAGCGTGTACGCGGTTGCGATCTCGCCGCGGAAGTAGCGGGGAAGGAGGAAGAGGGAGATGGCGATGCGGCCGATGAGGTAGCCGGCCGCCAGCTGCAGCATCCACAGGTCGCCGGTGTAGGCGGTGGCGGGGACGCTGATGACGGTGAGCGCGCTGGTCTCCGTCGCCACCACGGAGAAGCAGGCGGTCCACCAGGGGATGGCGTGGTCCGCCAGGAAGTAGTCGCTGGCGTCCTTCTGCCGGCGCCCCAGCACGCCACCCAGGACCGCGACGAACCCGACGTACGCCAGGACGATGACGAGGTCCAGCGCGGAAAGCGTCAACGTGCCGCCCCAACGCTCGCAGCCGTGCCCTGCGCGCCGCCGCCCCGCTGGGCCAGGTACTGCGCGTCCAGCGCCTGCGCCGTGCGCGTGAGCCACTGTCGCGCGGCCTCGTTCTCCCGGGCGCTGTCGGAGAAGCGGGCGCGGGCGGAATCCAGCCCGGCCCCGCCGTTCGCGGCGGGGAGCTGGGCGGTGTAGAGGATGCGGCGGTCGCGGCTGAAGGCGCGCACCTCCCACGCGTGCGCTCCGTCGCGCTGGGAGAACGAGGCCGTCCACACCTCCGGGAAGCCGTCGCCGTCCACGTCTTCCACGCCCATCATGCGGGAGAGGGTGGCGGAGTCCACCGGGGCGGCGCGGGCGGTGTCGTCCAGGCGCGGCAGGAAGGGGGCGCGCGTGGCGTACAGGCCCGGCTTGTGGACGGCCCATGAGCCGCCCCGCAGCTCCAGGATCACCATCTCGTGCCCGCCGGGCGCCACGCTGTTCCCCGAGCGCCCCACGTCCTCCACCCACGCCATCACCGGGATCGCGGCGGCGACGAAGCGCGCGTCGCGCGGCTTGATCTCGAACGGGATCGCCATCGCCACCTGCGGCCCCAGGACGCTGCGCGCGATCCCCATCGCCGAGCTGTCCGCCGCGGCCGTGTCCGCCGTGGCGCCGCCCTGCGCCGCACCCGCATCTCCCCGCCCGCACGCGGCGCAGAGGACCGCCGCCGCGGCAAGGGCCGCCGTCGAAATCCGCCTCATCATCCGATCCTCACTGGCCGTTGTCGTTCACTCTCGCACTCCCGCACCTTCGCACTCAACTCCTCCGCCACCCGCGCAAGCACCGGCTCCCACTCCCCCGCGCGCGCCTGGCGAAAGAGGCGCATCGTGGGATACCACGGGGAGTCGTCGCGGCCCAGCATCCAGCGCCAGTCGGGGTCGGCGTGCAGCAGCGTCCAGACGGGGACGCCCAGGGCGCCGGCCAGGTGCGCCGGCATGCTGTCGACGGAGACCACCAGGTCCAGCGCCCGCATCACCCGCGCGGCTTCCAGCGGATCGTCCGAACCGGAGAGGACGCCGAAGCCGGGCTCCCGTTCCGCCAGCCCGGAGCCGCGCTGCAGGACGTGCAGCTCCACGCCGGGGATCTCCGCCAGCGGCGCGAGCAGCGGGTAGGGCACGTTCCGGCGCTCGTCCCAGTCCCCCGCCTTCCATGCGATGCCGACGGCGAGCGTTCCGCTCGTCCGCAGCGGAGCCGGATCGGCGTGCAGGTACGGGACGTCCGCGGGAACGGTGTCCGGGGTGGTGCGAAAGACGTGCGGCAGTTCCATCACCTCCACGTCCGCGTCGTACTCGAACGCGACATGGCCCTCGTGGAGGGGGAGGAGGCGGTCGATGCCGCGCGCGGTGCGCAGGAGCGGGAGGAGCGCCGGCTGCGCCCAGACGGCGACCTCCGCGGCGATCCGCTTCACCAGCGGCGCGTAGCGGATGAACTGCAGCGTGTCGCCCAGGCCGTGGTAGCAGCGGACCAGGACGCGCTTGCCGTCCAGCGGCGTGCCGTCCCACACCCACTGCTCGTGGCGCGGCAGGTGCCAGCACGGCTCTCCCGCGCGGGAGGCGAGCACCCGGTCGCTCACCCGCCACGCCGCCTCCCACTCGCCGGCGCGCATGTGGCGCATCCACGCCGCGCCGGCGTCCTCGCGCACCGCCCCCGCCTGCATCGGCATCTCCGCGTCGAATCGCCCGCGTACCCCCCTTCGCCCGCGAGTCAATCTCGTGCGCACCCGCACGTGTGCGAAAGAGGCGGGCTCGCAGAGGCAACTCCGTAACGGGGGGGGGTGAACCGCTTCCGGGACGGCGACACCGCTTCCGGGACGGCGACACCGCCCCGCCCGCCCCGTCCCCGGGTTGAAACCCGGGGCTGGAAATGCCATAAGCCCCGTCCCGGCTCGCTGCGCTCGCCGAACGGGGCTTCACCTTCCTGGGCGCTCCGCGCACGAGACGCGCGGTGCCCGTGGTGTTGAAGCCCCGTTTTGCGAGGAACGAGCAAAGACGGGGCTTGTGGCCGTTCTAGCCCCGGGTTTCAACCCGGGGTCGGGCGTGTGGCCCCGGGGTCGGGCGTGTGGCCCGGGGTTGGCGTGTGGCCCGGGGTCGGGCGTGTGGTCCCCGGGTTCGGGGCGTGTGTCCGGGGCTTCCGGGACGGCGACACGGCCCCGCCCGCCCCGCCCCCGGGTTGAAACCCGGGGCTGGAAATGCCATAAGCCCCGTCCCGGCTCGCTGCGCTCGCCGAACGGGGCTTCACCTTCCTGGGCGCTCCGCGCACGAGACGCGCGGTGCCCGTGGTGTTGAAGCCCCGTTCTGCGAGGAACGAGCAAAGACGGGGCTTGTGGCCGTTCTAGCCCCGGGTTTCGACCCGGGGTCAGGGTGTGGCGGAGCCGCCGGCGTCCTCCCTAGTCCCCCGCCAGCCCCAGCGTGCTCGGCACGAACGGCGCCTCGTTCATCACCGCGGGCTTGCGCTTGCGCAGGATCAGGATCCACTCGCGCGCGGAGACCACGATCACCATCGCCGCCACCGCCATGAAGAGGAGCGCCACCCCCGCGTCCAGCCGCGCGTTGAACAGCATCTGCCGCGCGGCCTCTACCGACTGCGCGGCGGCGGGGAGGCGGCCCTCCGCCAGCGCGGCCTCGATGGCGTTCGCCTGCGCCAGGAAGCCGAGCCTGGGATCGGGCGCGAACACCTTCTGCCACCCCGCCGTGAAGGTCACCGCCGCCAGCCACGCCAGCGGCACCAGCGTGACCCAGGCGTAGCGCGCCTTCCCCATCTTGATCAGCACCGTCGTCCCCACGCACAGCGCCACCGCCGCCAGCAGCTGGTTGCTGATGCCGAACAGCGGCCAGAGCGCGTTGATGCCGCCCAGCGGGTCGGTGACGCCCTGGTACAGGAAGAACGCCCACCCCGCCACGATCAGCGCGCTCGAGAGGATGATCGACGGGTACCACGAGGTGCGCCCCAGCGGCTTCCACACGTGCCCCAGGATCTCCTGCAGCATGAAGCGGCCGACGCGCGTCCCCGTGTCGATGGTGGTGAGGATGAACAGCGCCTCGAACATGATGGCGAAGTGGTACCAGAGCGCCGCCATCCCCGGGCCGCCGATGAGCCCGGAGAAGATCTGCGCCATCCCCACCGCCAGCGAGGGCGCGCCGCCCGTGCGCGCCAGGAGCGACTCCTCGCCCACCTGCGTGGCCAGCGCCTGCATCTGCTCCGGCGTCACCACGAACCCCCAGGCCGCGATGGTCTGCGTCGCCTGCTGCAGCGTGCCGCCGACCACGCCCGCCGGCGCGTTGATGGCGAAGTAGACGCCCGGGTCCAGGATCCCCGCCGCCACCATCGCCATCACCCCCACGAACGACTCCATCAGCATCCCCCCGTAGCCGATGAGCCGCGCGTCGCTCTCCCTGGTCACCATCTTGGGCGTGGTCCCGCTGGCCACCAGCGCGTGGAAGCCGCTGATGGCGCCGCACGCCACGGTGATGAAGGCGAAGGGGAAGAGCTTGCCGCTGAAGACGGGGCCGGTGCCATCCACGAACTGCGTCATCGCCGGCATCTTCACCTCCGGCAGCGTCAGCAGGATGCCGAGGGCCAGCGCCAGGATCGTCCCGATCTTCAGGAAGGTGGACAGGTAGTCGCGCGGGCAGAGGAGCACCCAGACCGGGAGGACGGAGGCGATGAAGCCGTAGCCGGCCATCAGCCACACCAGCGTGGTCTTCTCCACCGTGAAGAACGCCGCCCACGCCGGGTTGTCCGCCACCCATCCGCCGGCGACCACGGCGAAGAGGGTGAGGACCACGCCGACGAGCGAGGTCTCCAGCACCCGGCCGGGGCGGAAGCGGTGCAGCCACCACCCCATCAGCAGGGCGATGGGGATGGTGCAGGCGATGGTGAACAGCCCCCACGGGGAGTGCGCCAGCGCGTTGACCACGATGAGCGCCAGGACCGCGAGGAGGATCGCCATGATGGAGAGCACCGCCACCATGGCGATGAACCCCGCGGTGGGGTTGATCTCCTCGCGCGCCATCTGCCCCAGCGACTTGCCGTCGCGCCGCATGGAGGCGAAGAGGATGACGAAGTCCTGCACCGCGCCGGCCAGGACCACGCCGATGATGAGCCAGAGCGTTCCCGGCAGGTAGCCGAACTGCGCCGCGAGGACGGGTCCGACCAGCGGCCCCGCCCCCGCGATGGCGGCGAAGTGGTGGCCGAAGAGGACGTAGCGGTTGGTGGGGACGAAGTCCACGTGGTTGTCCAGCCGCTCCGCCGGGGTGGCGCGGCCGTCGTCCAGCTCGAAGACGCGGCGGGCCAGGAACTTCGCGTAGAAGCGGTACGCCACCATGTAGGTGCACACGGCGGCGATGACCAGCCAGGCGGCGTTGATGGTTTCGCCGCGGTGCAGGGCGAGCAGCCCCAGCGCAAAGGTGCCCAGCAGGGCGGCGGCGGCCCAGGCCAGCTTGGGAAGGTACGTGCGCATCGCAGAAGAGGGGGATGGGTCCGGCGGGGAGCGTGCCGCGGCCGGAACCCGGCGTTCGCGGCCGGGCGGGAGGGGCACGTCCGATCTGTCGGGACGACGATAGTATACGTACGTCCGCGGCCCGGCGGGAGGGTACGCGGCGCCGGCCGGGCGCGGATGCGGATCCGCCGCTCCCGCGGGCCGGGGAAGCCTCCGCCCGGAGCCGTGGACCGGGGCGTGGGTTCCAGACGGGGGGTGCCGCGGGGCAACTCCTTCCTCCCGCCCGGCATCCCATGGCGCGGGCCGGGCATGCCCCGCAGATTCGGGCACCGCCTCCGTCAGACCGGCAGCTGTTCCCGCGTTTTCCCGCCGCCGCCACCGCCTCCCAGGTGATCGTGACCATGCCCCGCCCGAGCCTCCGCCCTGTGCCCCGTTCCCGCCCCCTGGCGGCGGGATGCGTGCTGCTGCTCCTCTGCGGCGCCTGCTCCGGAGGCGATGCCCCCGATGCGTGGGCGGGGAGCGTCGACACCCTTGCCTCCGGGACCGTGGTGGTCCGCAATCCGGAGACGGGCGTGTGGAAGGAGGGCGAGGGATGGACGCTGGAGGAGACGTTGCGCATCGGCTCCGCCGACGAGGTCGGGCCGGAGCTGTTCGGAAGCGTCGCCGCGGTGGAGGTGGACGCGCTGGGGCGGATCTGGGTCCTGGAGCGCCACGCGAAGGAGCTGCGCGTATTCGGGGCCGACGGCGCCCACGTGCGCACCATTGGCCGCGAGGGCGCCGGGCCGGGCGAGTTCCGCGACCCGATCGGGCTGGCGTGGGCGCCGGACGGCACGCTCTGGGTGGCGGACCCCGGCAACGCGCGCTACACCGTGCTCGACACCGCCGGCGCCCTGCGCACCACGCACCCCCGGCCCATCGGCGGCTACTCCATCCCGTGGAAGGGGCGCGTGGACGCGGACGGCCGCGTGACCGAGGTCGCCTTCGCGCAGCCGCGCGGCGAGTTCCGCACCGCGGTGCTGCGCTTTCGCCCCGCCGGCGGCACGGCCGACACGCTGGTGATGCCGCCGGAGCGGTCCGAACAGTTCGAGCTGACCAGCGGAAGTGGAGGGAGGATGAGCAGGACGATGGTGGGCGTGCCGTTCACCGCGGGGCTGGACGTACGCCTGGACCCGCGCGGCGGCGTCTGGACCGCCTTCTCGGACCGCACGGTGTTCCACCTCCAGGAGATCGACGGGGACACCGCGCTGGTCGTCGAGCGGCCGCACCGCCCGGTGCCGGTCACCGACGCCGACCGCGCCCAGGCGCTGAAGGATCTGGAGTGGTTCACCCGGCAGGGCGGCCGGGTGGACCTGGGCCGGCTCCCCGCGCACAAGCCCGCGTTCACCTTCTTCGTGGCCGACGACGAGGGGAACCTGTGGGTGCGGCCGCAGACGCCCGGCGGCGAGGGCGAGGGGACGCCGCTGGACGTCTACGGCGCAGACGGACGGTACCTGGGCCGCGCGCACCTTGCCGGCGGGCTGGACCGGTACCCGCCGCCGGTGGTGCGGAACGGCGCGATCTACGGCGTGGCGTCGGACGAGATGGAGGTGGCGTACGTCGTCCGCATCACCATCCACAGGGCGGGAGGCAAGCCGGGCGTGCGGAGGGATCGTCCGGCGGGGGTCAGGGTTCCATGAAGCCGCCGGCGCCGCGGCAACCCGTGTGGCGCGGGCGGCGTCTACCGCAGACGGCCGGGTGCCGAAGCGGGGGGCGCGATGCCGCGCGTCTTTGCCGACCGATTGTGCTTAGCTACTGTCGTGGTTACATTTACGGGCCCACGCCCGACCATCGGACGCCGCTCTCTTCCGCATTTCGCCGCGTGAGTCCCATGCCCTCAAGACGTACCCTCACCACCTCGTTCGTCGCCCTGGCGGTCGCCGCCGCGGCGGGGGTCGCCGTGTACGGACGCATCCAGGACGCCGCCGCCGAGCCCGGCGCCGCGGAGCAGGCCGCCGCGCCGCTGGTGCAGACCTCCGCCTCCGGCAGCTTTGCCACCGACGTGGCCATCCCGGTGCAGGGCACGCCCGCCGTGCGCGGCGAGCTGGTGATGTCCGTCAGCGCCGCGGGGCAGGCGGAGGCCTGGCAGAAGAACGTGCTGGTGGCGCAGGTGAACGGACGCATCATCTCCCTTCCCGTGCGCGAGGGCGACGGGGTGGGGAGCGGGCAGACGGTGGTGGGGCTGGACGGGGCGGAGTACCGGCTGGCGGTGGAAGAGGCGCAGGCGGCGGTGCGCGACGCGGAGAACAAGCTGGCCGAGGCCACGCTCTTCGACGACCGCATCGAGGACGCCTCCGTCCGCACGGAGCGCCTGGCCGCGGCCCGCGTGCGCAGCGGGGTGGAGACGGCCGAGGTGCGGCTGCGCCGCGCCCAGCTGGACCTGCAGCGCACCCGCCTGGGCTCGCCCTTCGCCGGGCGCATCGCCTCGCTGAAGGTGGTGCCCGGCCAGTGGGTGCGCACCGGCGACGAGCTGATGACCATCGTGGACCTGGACCCCATCCGCGTGGAGGTGCAGGTGCTGGAGAGCGAGATCGCCCACCTCACCCGCGGCCGCACGGCGAACGTGACCTTCGCCGCCTTTCCGGGTGAGACCTTCACGGGGCGCATCCAGACCATCAACCCCATCGTGGAGAGCGGCACCCGCACCGCCCGGGTGACGGTGCTGGTGGACAACCCGCAGGGCCGCATCCTTCCCGGCATGTACGCGCGCGTCTCGCTGGAGGCGCGGCGCTACGCCGACCGCGTGATGGTGCCGCGCAGCGCCATCCTGGAGCGCGACCGCCGCACCATGCTCTTCGTCTACGAGCCCGGCCAGGCCGACGGGCAGGCCAAGTGGCGCTACGTGACCACGGGGCTGCAGAACGACTCCATGGTGGAGATCCTTTCCGAGGGCGTGGAGACGGACAGCGTGAAGCCGGGCGAGGTGGTGCTGACGGAGGGGCACTACACGCTCATCCACGACGCGCGGGTGCGGCTGGTGGAGGACGTGGAGGAGGCGGGGGGAAGGCCGCAGTAGGGCGCGAGGTTACAGGTTGCAGGTTACAGGTTACAGGTTACGGCCGGCGAGGGTCGGACGAAGGGCGGTCCTCGCGTTCTCCGGCGAGCCCCGGGGCCCGGGCGGCTGAAGCCGCGGCTACGACGGCGGAAAGCCCCGCAGACTGCGCGGGGCTTCACCTGCATGGACCCTCGACAGGCTCCGTCTTCGCCCCCCCCACGCGCGGCACCCTGCCTGCGCGAGCGCGAGTCCGCGCAGGCGGACTTTGCAATTTTCGGCGCGTATGATGCTCATTGCGAATCAGATCCGGTAACTGCTTCCACCGGAGCTCGCCACCACGCTCCCGAGGCAGCGATGCAGTCCGCGCAGGCGGACTTTGCGAATTCCAGCGGCGACTTCAGTCGCTCAGGCGCGGACGCGGCGATTCCCGGTTTAGATTCGCAAAGGGCATCATTCGCTTCCCGGCGGGAACGGTGCGATCACGCTCGCACTTTCACACTTTCGCACTCTCGCACTCTCGCACTCTCGCACTCTCGCACTCTCGCACTTTCGAACCGCGATGACCCCGACCCGACGCTATACGCTGCTCGCCCTGCTGCTGACGACCGCCGCGCCGCTGCGCGCGCAGGAGCCGCAGCCGCAGGGCGAGCCGCTTTCGCTGGACCAGGCGCTGCGCGCCGCCGCGGAGAACAACCCCACCTACCGCCGCGCCCTTACCGAGGTGGGCACCGCCCGCGCGGACGTGCGCCGCGCGCGCGGGACGTTTCTCCCCTCCCTGAACCTCAGCCTGGGTGCGAACGCGGGGTTCAGCCGCAGCGTGAGCGCCACCGGCCCCTTCGGCGAGCCGCTGGAGAGCCCCAAGGTGCTGGTCAGCGAGTACAGCTCCGCCAGCCAGTCGCTTTCCCTGGGGCAGCTCGTTCTGTTCGACGGCGGGCAGCGGCTGCGCGAGCTGCGCGCGGCCCGGGCCGGCGAGCAGGCGGTCGCGGCGCGGGTGCAGGGCGCCGAGCTCACCGTTCGCGCCGACGTGAGCCGCCGCTACTGGACCGCCGTGCGCGCCGACCGCGTCACCCGCCTGGAAGAGCAGCTCCTGGCCAGCGCGCGCGACCGGCTGGAGGTCACGCGTGCCCTGGTGCGCGTCGGCGTGCGCGGGCCCATAGACGTCCTGGGCGCCGAGGTCGCCGTCGCCGAGCAGGAGCAGGCGCTGGAGCGCGCCCGCGGCGAGGCGCGCGTGGCGCAGCTGGACCTGCGGCAGGCCATGGGGGTGATGGAGGACGGCTGGCTGCGGCTGACCGACGAGCCGGTGGCGATGTTCGACCCCGCGACGCTGGACGCCGGTGCCCTGGTGCAGCGCGCCCTGGCCTCGCACCCGCGCGTGCAGCGGGTGGGCCACACGGTCGCGCAGGCCGAGCAGCGGCTCAGCGCCGCCCAGGCGACCCGCTGGCCCCGCATTGCGCTGGGCGCGTCGGTGGGGCGCAACCAGACCTTCCGTAACCCGGTCACCGGCTTCTACTCGCTCGACCCGGACAACCGCAGCGCGGGGCTCACCCTGGGCCTCTCCTTTCCGCTCTTCAACGGCTACCAGACCGCGTACCAGCTGCAGTCCGCCCGCGCCGCCCGCGACGCGGTGCAGGAAGACGCCCGCGCAGAGCGGCTGGCCCTGGAGCGCGACATCCGCGGCGCCCTCGTGGACCTGGACAACGCGTACCGCGCGGCCGTGAACGCGGAGCGCACCCTGGGGCTCAACCGCCGCCGGCTGGAGCTGGCGCAGGAGCAGTACCGCGTGGGCGCGCTCACGCAGAACGACCTGACCGACGCCGTGGAGCAGGCCGCCCGCGCCGAGCGCGACGTGGTGCGCACCCGCTTCGAGTTCGCTACGGCGCTCGCCACCCTGGAGGAGCGCGCCGGCACCCCCCTCCGCCCGTGACCGCGACGCCCACCGGGCGCCACGCCGCCGCAGGGCAGGGCACGCGCTCCATGCGCCCTGTCCCCTGTTCCCCGTTCCCTGGCCCCTGACGCATGTCGCTCCCGCGCGTCGCGATCGCCCGGCCGGTGGCCGTGGCCATGTTCTTCCTGGGCGTCGTCTTCCTGGGCGCGCTGTCGTTCGTGCGGCTGCCCATCGACCTCCTTCCCGACGTCGCCTACCCCCGCCTGGTCGTCTACACCACCGACCCGGGCGCCGCCCCGGCGGAGGTGGAGCGCTTCATCACCGAGCCGGTGGAGCAGGCGGTCAGCACCGTCCCCGGGGTGCAGGGGGTGGAGAGCGTGACCCGCGAGGGGGCGTCGCTGGTGACGGCGCGCTTCGCCTGGGGGACGGACATGGAGTTCGCGGCGCTCAACGTCCGCGAAAAGCTGGACAACGTCCGCGACCAGCTCCCCGAACAGGCCGCGCGCCCCATCGTGCTGCGCACCGACCCGCGCAGCGAGCCCATCCTGGCGCTCAGCGTGGCCGGCGGGCGCGACCTGCCGGGGCTCAAGGAGCTCTCGGAGCTGGTCTTCAAGCGGCGGCTGGAGCAGGTCGACGGGGTGGCGCTGGCGCAGGTGACGGGCGGGGTGGAGCGCGAGATCCACGTGGAGGTGGACCCC
This sequence comes from Longimicrobium sp., assembly GCA_036260235.1. Taxonomy (GTDB): domain Bacteria; phylum Gemmatimonadota; class Gemmatimonadetes; order Longimicrobiales; family Longimicrobiaceae; genus Longimicrobium. Next base: position 14,076 of record DATAAG010000650.1, on the reverse strand, counting down.
CGCGCGCTGGAAAGCTTCGGGCTGACGGTGCAGGACGTGTCGCAGGCGCTGGCCGACGCCAACGCGCAGGCGCCGGGCGGGACCATCCGCCGCGGGCGCTACCGCTACGCCCTGCGCACCCTGGGCGAGCTGCAGGGGACGGAGGAGATCGCCGGCGTGCCGCTGCGGCGCGCGGGGACGAAGCCGGACAGCACCGGCGCGCGGGTGCTGCTGCGCGACGTGGCGCGGGTGGAGGACGGCTTCCGCGAGCGCGAGTCCATCGCCCGCTACAACGGGGAGGAGGCGGTGGGGCTGCTGGTGTTCAAGAACGCCGACGCCAACACCGTCCGCGTGGCCGGGGAGGTGGACCGGACGCTGGCCCAGCTGCGGCGCGAGTACCCGGACGTGAAGGTCGAGGTGGCCATGAGCCAGGCCGGCTTCATCTCCGACGCGCTCTCCAACGTGGTGCGGGAGGTGATCCTGGGCGGCATCCTGGCCTTCCTGGTGCTCTTCCTCTTCCTGCGCGAGGCGCGCTACCCCGTCGCCATCGCCCTGGCGATCCCCATCTCGCTGATCGCCACCTTCGCGCTGATGCACGCGGCCGGCGTCTCGCTCAACATCCTCTCCCTGGGCGGGATGGCGCTGGGCGTGGGCCTGCTGATGGACAACTCCATCGTGGTGCTGGAGAACGTCTTCCGGCACCGCGAGCTGGGCTTGCGCGCCCGCCTGGCCGCCGCCGCCGGCGCGGAAGAGGTGCAGCGCGCCATCACCGCCTCCACCCTCACCACCATCGCCGTCTTCGGCCCCATCGTCTACGTGGAGGGGGTCGCGGGGGAGCTGCTGGGGGCGCTGGCGCTCACCGTCGCCTTCTCCCTCCTGGCCTCCATCGTGGTCGCCGTCACGCTCCTTCCCGCCCTGGCGGCGCGCTGGGAGGGGGAGGCGCGGCGGGTGGGGCGGATCGGCCGCGTCTTCGCGCCGCTGCTGGACGCCTTCGACCGCGGCTTCGCCCGCTTCACCCGGGCGTACGAGCGCACGCTGCGCGCGGGGATGGCGCACCGCGGGCGGACGATGGGGATCGCCTTCGCGCTGCTGGGGATCGGCATCCTGATCGGCGTCTCCCTCGACCGGTCCGTGCTCCCCGAGGTGGACCAGGGGCAGTTCCGCCTGCGGATGGAGCTGCCGCAGGGAACGCCGCTGGAGCGCACGGCGGAGGAGACGGCGCGGCTGGAGCGGATGCTGGCGGCCGACCCCGCCGTGGCGGCCACCTTCACCCGCGTGGGGCGGCAGGTGGCGGTGGCGGGGATGGACGACCGCGAGAGCGGGCTGAACACCGCCGTGGTCGAGGTGCGGCTGAAGGAGGGGGAGCGGACGGCGCCCGCGCTGGAGCGCCTTTCCGGCGGGCTGCGGAGCTTTCCCGCCGGCGCGGTCACCGTCGAGGCGGGGCAGGCGACGGCGCTGGGGCGGCTGCTGGGCGGGAGCGAGGCGGACCTGGCGGTGCGGGTGCGGGGCGAGAACCTGGACCAGGCGATGGCGTACGCCACGCAGGCGCAGCGCCGGCTGGCCCGCGAGCCCACCCTGCGCAACGTGCGGGTGGGGACGGAGATGGGGCAGCCGGAGATGCGGGTGGAGATCGACCGCGAGCGCGCCGCCGCCTTCGGAGTGGACCCGGCGAAGATCGCGCGGACGGTGCAGGACTACATGCAGGGCAACGCGGCCACGGAGCTGGTGGAGTTCGACCGCAAGGTGCCGATCGTGGTCCGCCTGCCGGAAGAGGCGCGGCGGAGCGCGGCCACGCTGGAGCAACTGCGCGTGGACGGCGTGCCCCTGCGCGAGCTGGTGCGGGTGTACGACGCCGCGGGGCCGTCGGAGATCCGGCGCATCGACCAGTCGCGGGTGGTGACGGTGCACGCGGACGTGGGGCGGGGCGGGGTGGAGTCGGCGGTGGAGACGGTGCGCAACGCGCTCCGCGCCACGCCGGCCCCGCACGGGCTGCGGGTGGAGATCGGCGGCGAGAACGAGGAGATGCGGAAGGGCTTCCGCGACCTGGGCTTCGCCTTCCTCCTGGCGGTGATCCTGGTCTACATGCTCCTGGCGGCCGAGTTCGAGTCGCTCCTCCTTCCCTTCATCGTCCTCCTCGCCGTGCCGCTGGCGGCCGTCGGCGCCACGGTGGCGCTGTGGGTCACCGGCGCGGGGATCAACACCATGAGCCTGATCGGCATGGTGATCCTCGTCGGCATCGTGGACAACGACGCCGTGGTGAAGGTGGACTTCATCAACCAGATGCGAAAACGGGGGATGGCGCGCCGCGAGGCGATCTTCGCGGCGGGGCGCGCCCGGATGCGGCCGATCGTGATGAACACCATCACCGCCATGCTGGGGCTGCTCCCGATGGCGCTGGCGATCGGCCCCGGCGCGGAGCTGCAGGCGCCGCTGGCCATCGCCGTCTTCGGCGGGCTGCTGTCGGCGACGGCGCTCACGCTGGTGGTCATCCCCGTCGCCTACGACCTGCTGGACGAGGCGGGCGAGCGCATCCGCGGCGTCTTCGGCCGCGCCCCGGCGCGGGACGCCGCTCCCGGGCCTGAGCCGGAGCCCGCGCGGGTGCCGGTGGGCGCGGTGGTGGGCGACTGACGGCGATCTCCCTTCACCGGAACCGGAACGGCGGCGGATGCGGAGCCTGGCAGCGGCGGGTGCGTGCGCGATCCTCTCGATGGCGGCGGCCGCGTGCGGCGGGGACGCGCGTGCGGCGGGCCCCAGCGTCCGCGACAGCGCGGGGATCCGCATCGTGCAGAACGACCGTCCCGCGTGGCGCGAGGGGCAGGGGTGGCGGGTGGCGGAGGAGCCGCTGCTGGACGTGGGCGTGGCGGAGGGCGACCCGAACCAGCAGTTCGGGCGCGTGGCGGACGCGGTGCGGCTCCGGGACGGAACGCTGCTGGTGGCGGACGCGCAGGCCAACGAGGTGCGCGCCTTCGACGCGCGGGGGCGGTACCTGCGCACCCTGGGCCGCGCGGGCGGCGGCCCCGGCGAGTTCCGCGGGCTGGACGATCTCTACCTGCTCCCGGGCGACACGGTGGCCGCGTACGACCACCAGGGCCCGCGCCTCTCCTTCTTCGCGCCTTCGGGGACCTTCGTCCGCAGCGTGAGCCTGGCGCCGGTGGAGGGCACGCTGCCGCCGCGCCCGCTGGGCTTCTTCGCCGACGGGCGGATGCTCGTCGCGCCGCTGTACAACCCTGTCTTCAACAGCAGTCCCAGGCCTGCGCGCGACACCGTTCCGCTGGCGCTCTATTCCGCCGCGGGGACGCAGTCCGCCCTGCTGGCCCGCGTGCCGGGCGAGGAGATGGTGACCGTCGTGGGCGGCGAGGGCGACGACCGGATGGCCATGCGCGGCCCCCCGCCCTTCGGCCTGGCGACCTCGTTCGCGGTGCACGGCGAACGCCTGCTGGTGGGCGACCCCGTGCGCTACGAGCTGGTGGAGCGCCGGCCGGACGGGACGGTGGCTCGCCTGGTCCGCCGCAGCGGCGCGAGGGAGGCGGTGACGCAGGCGGACCGCGACGCCTACATCGAGCGCCGCCGTGAGGGAATGCGGGACGCCCGCTTCCGGCAGATCGAGGAGCGGATGATGAAGAGCGTCCCCTTTCCCGATCACAAGCCGTTCTTCACCGCGCTGCGGGTGGACGCGGAGGGGAACGCGTGGGTGCAGCGCCCCGCGTACCCCGAGGCGGACACGCCGTGGGACGTGTTCGACGCCGAGGGGCGGCTGCTGGGGACGGTCACCACCCCCGCCGGCCTGCGGGTGACGCAGATCGGCGCGGACTTCGTGGTCGGCATCTGGACCGACGAGCTGGACGTCCCGCACGTGCGGGTGCACCGCATGGAGAAGCCCGCGCCGCGCGGCTGAGCCCGCCGCGCCGGAACCGATCCACCTGACGCATCCGCATGGCCGACCGCTCCTCATCCCGCACCTTCGCCACCCGCCTGGCCGCCGGCGTGGGCTGCGCGCTGTTCGCGGCGTGCGGCGAGCGGGGCGGCGAGCCGGCGTTCACGGCGCGGGACAGCGCGGGCGTGCGCATCGCGGAGAGCCGCAGGCCATCGTGGGCCCCGGGGCAGGAGTGGACCGTCGCCGCGGCGCCGCTGGCGGACGTGGCGGTGGGGCGCGAGCCGTTCCTGGCCACCCGGCTGGCGGACGGGCGCATCGCGGTGGCGGAGGAGTGGACGGTGACCCTGTTCGGCCCGCGCGGCGAGCGGACGGGCACCGTCATTCGCCCGGCCTCGTGGCCGACCGAGATCGATTGGATCGGCACGGCGGGTGATTCGCTGCTGGTGTGGCAGCCGAGCCGCCTTTCCATCTACACCCCCGGGGGGCGTCTGGGGCGCGAGGTGCGGCCGGAGGGGCTGCAGTACCTCGACCCGCGGATGGTGGGACGCCTGGTGGACGGAACCCTGCTGCTGACCGGGGGGCACCAGCAGCCCGTGCAGGTGGGTCCGCCGCAGCGCGGACTGGTGGCGTACCTGTGGGCAGGGCCGGACGGGGCCCCTCGGGGGCGCTTCGCGGACCTGCCGGACGTGAAGCGGGTGTACGTGGGCGCGGCGGGCGCGTTCGAGGTGCCGTTCTCCACCCGTACGCTGGTGGCGCTGTCCGGCGACGAGGTGCTGGTGGGCGACAACGCGGCGTTCGAGCTCGCCGTCTTCGGACGCGACGGGACGCTGCGCCGGGTGCTGCGCCGGCCGTGGGAGCCGCTGGCGGTGGAGCGGAGCGACGTGGTGGCACACCACACGGCGCTGGAGCCGCGCTACCCCGCCACCAGCGCCGAGATGCGCGCGATGCTCCAGCGGATGCGCCAGGAGCGCCTCGCGCGCATTCCGCACGACACGGTCTTCCCGGCGTTCACGGGGCTGCTGGCCGGGCCGGACGGGAGCGTGTGGGCCGAGGAGCCACGCCACGCGCACGACTTCTCGCCCCGCTGGTCGGTGTTCGCCCCGGACGGCCGCTGGCTGGGCACGGTGACCATGCCCAGCCGGTTCGAGCTGCGGCAGGTGGGCGCCGACTGGGTGCTGGGGAGCGAGCCGGACGGCGCGGGGGTGCTGCACGCCCGCGTGTACCCGCTCGTGCGCCCGGCGGGCGGGAGCGCGCCATGATCCGCTTCTCCATCCGCCGCCCTGTCGCCGTGGGGAGGCCGTACGCCGCGCCGGCCGCGGAACCGGACGTGGAGCACGTCCGCCTGTACCGCCTCGAGAAGCCCGCGCGGCGCTGGCGCATCTCTGACTGAGCGCGGTGTCAGCGGGAGGGAGGAAGGCGGCCCTGTCGAACTGCCGTGCGACACGGACTGGCCGAGACGGTGCGTTGCGGAAGGGACGATGGCTGGAATCGGGGAACATGAATTGCGGCGTTTTCTGAGAGAGCGGCGCTCCAGCGCGATCACGGGGGCGACCGTTGCCATCCTCGCAGAACAACCGGTCCACCCTGCTTCCCCTGGCCTGCCTATGCAACGCATCCGAACGGCAACTCTGCTGCTCCTGGCGTGTGCAGGAGCCACGTCCCCGGCGATGGGCCAGCCGGTGCCGTCCCGGCCCATCACAATGGCGGCGCGCAACGCCCCGTCGCTGCAGCTGACGCAGGTGGTGCGGCTGGGAAGCCTGGACGGCGAGCACGACGCCTTCGGCCGGGTGATGGACGCGGCGCTGGACCGCACCGGCCGCATCCTGGTCGCGGACGACCTGAGCCACCACGTGGTGGTCTTCGGGAGCGACGGCCGGTTCGTGGGTACGATTGGCCGGCGTGGGGCCGGGCCGGGGGAGTTCGAGAGTCCGTGGCGGGTGGCCGTGGATGCCACCGACAGCGTCTTCGTATGGGACATGGCGCAGGCGCGGATCAGCGTGTTTGGACGTGACCTGCGCTTCGCGCGCAGCTTCGCCGTGCCGCCGCACTGGTCGGTGAGCAGCATCGGCTTTCTGCCGGACGGTCGCCTGCTGCTTGCCGCGTACGGACCGAACGGGCGCGGTACGTTGCACATCCTCGCCCGCAGCGGCCGGCTGCAGCGAACGTTCGGCCCCGGGTTCAACGCGCCGGACCTGTCGGGGTTCGAAGCCAGTCTCCTGGGCGGCAGCGCGGAGATCACCGGCAGTGGTATCGTCTACACGGTAAAGAGTCCGTACGAGCTGTGGTTTTTTGACCTGAACGGCACGCCGCTCCACCGCTGCGAGGGCCAGCGCGGGTGGACCACGAATCCCGCGAGCGTGGTGGAGAACCGCGGAGGGTCCATGGCGCTCCACTGGAAACGCTACACCCATTCGTACAACGTGGTGAGCCTGGGGAGCGGCATGTTCCTGAACCTGGTCCTGGACCCGGAGCAAGACCGCACCACGATGGACGTGCTCACCGCAGACTGCCGGCTGCTTCGGCGCACGGTGACGCCCGCTCCCCTGATGGTGCTCCATGCCTCGGGATCGCGGCTCGTCGGCGTACGGAACCTGGAGTACCCGGAGGTGCTGGTCTACGAACACCGGATGGTGCCCTGATCCGAAGGGCGTGCGCGTTTCGCGGGACGGCAACTCACCCTGGACCGGAGGCGTTCGATGACAACCCGACAGCTCATCCTCCTTCTGGCCGCCGCCGCGGCGTCGATCGCGCCGTTTCCGCAACAGGCGGAGGCGCAGTGCAAGTGGGGATGCCGGTGTATGGACAATGCCTGCGGCTGCAATTCCAACGGGAGCGGAAGCAGTTGCGACAACGGCGGTAATGGCTGCGTGGTGACCGGCTGCGATTCCCAGGTGACGCAGGTGGAGTTCGCGCCCGACGGCTCCATCGTCCGGTTCGCGTCCACCACCCCGGCGCCTTCCGCGGGTGACGCCGTGCAGTCCGTCACGGCGGACTCGCCGGAGGCGATGGCGGTGGCGCTGGGCGGGAGCTACCGCTGGGAGTACCTGGCGGACGGCCGTTCGGTCGCCCGCCACTGCAGCGGGCTGATCCTGGCGCGGTACTACGACCCCGCGGCGGCTGCCGCACTCCGCGAACAGACGCGGACGCTGTCCCTCTGATGCGGCCCGGGAATCCCCCCGGTCGACGGTGATGCAGAATCGCAGGTTGCAGTGAGCACGTCGTGCTGAACTCCATGCCCGCGGCCGGGCCCTGCTCGTGACATCCGGCCCCGGACGGCCACCGCCGTCCGGGGCCGTCGCCGAAACCATCGCTGACGGTCCGCCCCTGATGTTCCCAGACGCATCCGCATGATCCGCTTTTCCATCCGCCGCCCCGTGGCCGTGGGAATGCTGTACGCCGCGCTGGCCGTGCTGGGCGTGGCGTCGTGGCTGCGCGTGCCGGTGGAGCTGCTGCCGGAGACGGAGCTCCCCCGGCTGCGCATCACCGCGCAGTGGCCCGGCGCCAGCCCCGAGGTGACCGAGGCGTTCCTCACTTCGCCCATCGAGGCGGCGGTGCAGCAGGTGCGCGGGGTGGAGAAGGTCACCAGCACCAGCGAGGAGGGGAGCGGCTCCATCGAGGTGGAGTTCGGGCGCGAGGTGGACATGGACTTCGCGCGGCTGGAGCTGGGCGAGCAGCTGGCCGCCCTGGACGAGAGCCTGCCGGAGGGGGCCCTGCACCCGCGGGTGGAGCCGTACGTCCCCGAGGAGTTCGCCAGCCAGTCGCGCCCCTTCCTGAGCTACACCCTGACCGGCCCCCTGACCCCCGAGGCGCTGCGCACCCTGCTGGACGAGACGATCGCCCCGGAGCTGAACCAGCTGGAGGGGGTGGCCGACGTGCAGGCGCGCGGCGGGCGCGCGCGGGTGCTGGAGGTGGCGCTGGACGAGCCGCGCATCCTGGCGCTGGGGCTGACCCCCGACGACGTACGGCAGAAGGTGGCGGCGCTGGAGGAGGTGCGCGAGGCGGGGACCATCCGCCGCGGGGGGATGCTGTACGCGCTGGCGGTGCGCGAGACCGCCGGCAGCGCCGCCCGCATCCGCCGGCTGCCGCTGCTGACGGACCAGGGGCGGGTGGTGCGGCTGGAGGACGTGGCGGTGGTGCGCGACACCTACGAGGAGCCGCGCAGCTTCTACCGCATCGACGGGCAGCCGGCCGTCTCGTTCGTGGTGGTGAAGGAGATCGGCACCAACGTGGTGAAGGTGGCGGACCGGGTGAAGGCGCGGATGGCGGAGGTGGAGCGGCGCCTTCCCGGCGGCGCGCGGATGATCCTGGACGAGGACGAGAGCGAGGCGGTGCGGGCCCAGCTGACGGACCTGCGCGGCCGCGCGCTGTCGTCGGCCGTCATCGTCTTCGTGGTCCTCTTCTTCTTCCTGCGCTCCTTCCGCTCGGCGGCCATCGTCTTCTCCAGCATCGCCTTCGCGGCGCTCATCACGCTCAACCTCATCTACTTCGGCGGGCTCACGCTCAACGTGCTCACGCTGATGGGGCTGGCGATGGGCTTCGGCCTGATCATCGACAACGCGGTGGTGGTGCTGGAGAACGTCTTCCGCCACGCGAGGACGGCGCCGGGGGCGGAGGAGGCGGCGGAGCGCGGCGCGCGCGAGATGGTGCTCCCCGTGCTGGCCGCCACGCTGACCACCATCATCGTCTTCATCCCGTTCGTCTACCTGCAGGGGGAGCTGCGGCTCTTCTACGTGCCGCTGGCGATCGTGGTGGGCTTCACCAACCTGGCCAGCCTCCTGGTCACCTTCTCCTTTACCCCCGCGCTGGCGGGGCGGCTGCTGGGGAGCCGGGTGCGCGCGCTGCAGGCGCGCGCGGCGGAGGCGCGGCCGCCCCTGTACCTGCGCGCCTACGAGGCGATGGTGGGCGCCACGCTGCGCCGGCCGTGGGTCTCCGTGGCCGCGGCGGTGCTCATGCTGGCCGGGTCGGGGTACCTGTTCAACCGGTACGTGAACCGGGGGACGGTGTGGCAGCCGTGGTACCAGGAGGAGTCGTACATCCGCATCGACTTCTCCCTGCCGCGGGGCGAGGAGCTGGAGCGCACGGACGAGCTGGTGCGCTACTTCGAGACCCGGCTGCGGGCCATGCCGGAGGTGGCGCGCTTCACCACCTACGTGTACCCGCAGGCGGCGCAGATGCGGGTGGAGTTTCCCGACTCGCTGCAGGAGACCTCCATTCCCCTCTCGGTGAAGGAGCAGCTGGAGGCGTACAGCCACCAGTACGGCGGCGCCGAGGTGCGGGTGACGGGGTACGGCCCCTCGTTCTACGGCGGGGGCGCGTCGCCGCCCAACTACAGCATCCAGGTGCTGGGCTACAACTACGAGCGGGTGCGCGAGATCGCCGAGGACCTGGGGCGCCGGCTGCAGGCGTTCTCGCGCATCCAGGACGTGGACACCAACTCGTCCGGCGCCTGGTTCCAGCGCGACAAGGCCACGGAGGTGGTGCTGCGGGTGGACCGCGCGGCGCTGGGGGCGCACGGGCTGACGGCGCGCGAGGTGGTGGGCCGGGTGAGCGCGGCGGTGGGGCGCAACGGGCAGCGCGGCTGGCTGCGGGTGGGGGCCGAGGAGGTGCGCTTCTCGGTGGCGCTGGACGGGCACCAGCGGCTGGACGTGCAGCAGCTGCAGCAGCTCCCCATCCCGGCGCCGGGGGGCGGCTCGGTGCGGCTGGCGGACGTGGCGCGGGTGGGCGAGCGCGAGGTGCTCAGCCGTATCCTGCGCGAGGACCAGCAGTACCAGCGCACGGTGAGCTACGAGTTCCGCGGCCCCACCAAGCTGGGCGACAAGGTGCACGAGGCGGTGATGAAGGCCACGCGGCTTCCCGCGGGGTACACGCTGGTGGGGCGCGAGGAGTGGAAGTGGTCCGACGACGAGCGGATGCAGATCTACGGCGTGCTGGCCGTCTCGCTGATCCTGGTGTTCATGGTGACGGCGGCGCTCTTCGAGTCGCTGCGCCAGCCGCTGTGCGTGCTGCTGACGGTGCCCATGGCGCTCATCGGCGTCTTCCTGACCTTCTTCTTCACCGGCGCCAGCTTTACGCGCGAGGCGTTCATCGGGGTGATCATGATGGGCGGGGTGGTGACCAACAACGCCACGCTGCTGGTGGACCACGTCAACCAGCTGCGGCGGGTGGGCGGAGCGCCGCTGCGCGAGGCGATCCGCCGCGGCACCCTGGAGCGGGTGCGGCCGATCCTGATGACCAGCGCGGTGACCATCCTGGGGCTGCTGCCGCTGGTGGTGATGAGCGAGGCGGCGGATTCCAACATCTGGAACGCGCTGGGCTACGCGCTGCTGGGCGGCCTGGCCAGCTCCACGATCCTGGTGCTGACGGTGACGCCCGCGCTCTACCTCCTCTTCGAGCGCGGCCCCGACCGCCGCCGTTCCGTCGCGGAGCAGGCTCCCGGCCTCGGATAGCCCTACTTCATTTCACGCAGAGCAGCAGAGCAGCAGAGGGGCAGAGCAGCAGAGGAACTGGTTTTCTCTGCTGCTCTGCCTCTCTGCTGCTCCGCGTGAGTGCAGTTCAGGGGTACAGGAGATACGGCCGGCGCCTGGCGTCGAAGGCGCGGGCCTCGTCTTCCCACGCGCGGAGCAGGGCGGGGAGGGTGCCGCGCTCGAGGGCCTGGCGCAGGCGGTCGGTGCCGGCAAGCCGGTCGAAGTGCGAGACGCGCCACTCGAAGTGCTGCGGATGGAGGCGGCGGATCAGGTCGATGAGCAGCAGCGCGGACTCCACCGGGCGGTACGTCTCGCGGTCGGTGAGGACCAGGCGGACGCCGGGGAGGCGCTGGCGGGGATGCTTGGCGGCGGCGGAATCGACCGCGATCTCCACGGCCTCGAAGCGCACGCCGGGAAGGCGCAGCGCGTTCATCGAGTCCGCCACCTCCGCCGCGCGCAGCCAGGGCGCGCCGGTCTGCTCGAAGGGGCGGTCGGTGCCGCGGCCCTCGGACAGGTTGGTGCCTTCGAAGAAGACCGTGCCGGGATAGTGCGCCGCGGCCGTCAGCGAGCGGATGTTGGGCGACGGGTTCACCCACGGCAGCCCCGTGCGGTCGAACCACGCGTCCCGCCGCCACCCCCGCACCGGCACCACGGTGAGGTCGGCGCCGATCCCGAACTCGGCGTTGAAGAGCCGCGCCAGCTCGCCCACCGTCATCCCGTGCCGCGCGGGGATGGGGTACATCCCCACGAAGGTCGCGAACGCGGGGTCCAGCACGCCGCCCTCCACCACCGTCCCGCCGATCGGGTTGGGACGGTCGAGGACGACGAAGGGGATGCCGGCCTCCTTCGCGGCCTGCATCCCCAGCGCCATGGTGGAGACGTAGGTGTACGGCCGCGCCCCCACGTCCTGGATGTCGAAGACCAGCGCTTGGATGCCGCGCAGCATCTCGGCCGTGGGCTTGCGCGTCTCGCCGTAGAGGGAGTGGATGGGGAGCCCCGTGCGCTCGTCGCGGCCGGAGGTGATCCGCTCCCCCTCGGCCGCCACGCCGCGGATGCCGTGCTCGGGCGAGAAGAGCGCGACCAGCTCCATCCCCGGCGCGGCGGCCAGGATGTCGATCGTCGACCTGCCGTCGCGCCCCACCCCCGTCTGGTTGGTGATCAGGCCGATCCGCTTTCCCGCCAGCACCGCCGGCGGCCCGGCCGCGAGCACGTCCACCCCCGGCCGCACCTCCTGCACGGGAAGCGAAGTCGCCGGCCCGCACGCCAGCGACAGTAGAGTGAAAACAGGAATGATCCGTCTCATCCGGATTCCATGGTTCAGTCCGTTCCCGCGCGAAGTTCGCCTCGCGGACAAAAGAAGAAGAGCCTCACACGGAGTCAACGGAGTACAGCTTCCTCCGTTGACTCCGTTGACTCCGTGTGAGGCTTCTTTTACGGGACCAGGACGATGCGGTCCACGCCGAAGGTGCCCTGGCCGGCGGTGGGCTCGAAGCGCAGGCCCTTCACGTTCGTCAGCGTCATCCCGTTGTTGACGGTGGTCGGCTGCCAGTCGGTGCGGCGCGGGAAGCCGGTGGTGTTCAGCGGCACGCTGGCGAACCGCCATCCCGTGAAGTCGTCCACGAAGCGGTGGACGAAGCGCTCGCCGTCCGCATCCTCCAGCTCCACGCGGATGGTGTTGCCGGTGCCGGCGCCCTCGATCCAGAACTCGATGGACCGGTAGCCGCTCCAGTCCTGGTTCACCGTGGTCCCCACCCCCGCCCAGCTGACGATGCCGTACGTGATCCGCATCCCGTACCCCACCGCGGCCGGCCACACGCTCGCCTTGCTGAGGGTGGAACCGGTGGCGTCCACGTACGTCCACCAGCGGCTGGTGGTGCCGGACTCGAAGTCGTCCAGGGTGCGTCTACCGCCCGTCGCCATGGGATCGTGCATGTTGCCGCTGGCCAGCAGCAGCCCCAGCAGCCCCAGCTCGTGCCCGTACCGGCTGAAGGTGGTGAGCCCCACCGTCTCGTTCCACATCCCCGCCCTGTAGGTGCCGTCCGTCGAGAGGATGGCCGCGGAGGTGAGCGGGCCGTAGAACCACGGGTCGCGGTCCGGGCCGCCGTACAGGTCGTCGTCCAGGAAGTCGCCGTTGGTGCGGTAGATGGAGCCGATGCCCGTGGGACCCTTCCCCGGCCCCGTGCCGCTGAAGAACGCGTTCATCTTCTGCAGCCGGTCGCGGGCGCGGGTGTCGCAGTTCCACGCGGCGTCGGCGGCCAGGCGCCACGGGGCGCGGATGGCGTTCCACGAGAAGCGGTGCATCGTCGTGTCGTTGTCCGGCGCGCCGTTGGGCTTCGCGCGGTCCGGCAGCAGCCCCGTGGAGCCGTTCTGGTAGAAGGAGTTGGCGTCGATGCTGGCCAGGTACTGGTAGGACTTCTCCGCCACCTGGGTCCAGAACCCGTCGCCCGTGTGCGCGGCGAACGCTTTGTACCACGCGGGCGAGAGGTAGCCGGGAAAGACCACCGGCCACCACGAGAGCGGCATGTCGGCCGGGCGCAGCAGGTACGCGTTGGGCGAGGTGGCCGGCTCCACCATGTGCGTCTTGAGGACGCCGATGGCGTTGGCCAGGTTCGCCGTGTACCCGCCCCACCGCTTCTCCGCCACCAGCAGCGCCATGGCGATGTCCTCGTCGGCGTCGCTGGCGGCGCCGGAGTCCGCGATTACGCCGTTCTGGTACACCAGCCACGCCATCGCCCCGTTGGTGTTGCGGAAGTCGCGGCGGTACTGGTCCAGCGCGTCGAAGGTCTTTCTGTCGCCCATGTACGCGGCCAGCAGCATGGCGTAGCCCTGGCCCTCGGAGATGGTGGCGTACGGCGCGGGACGCGTGACCCCGTGCTCGTCCGTCCAGGTGAAGTCGGCGCTGGCCATCACCCGCGCGCGGGCGCCCTCGTACGACACCCGCGAACTGCGCCACGCCTCGTACTTGGCGCGGACCTGCTCGTTGGCGGTGCCCTGGCTTCCAACCAGGCTGCCGTAGCAGCGGTAGGCGTAGGGCGTGGCGCCCGCGGTGGAGAGCGCGGCGAGCGGCCCGCCTTCCAGGGCGATGCTGCGCGCGGACGTGCGGGGAGCGGTGGGCGCGTCGGTGCATGCGGCGAGCGCCGATGCCAGCAGGAGCGGAACCACGGTGATGCGTTGCATTGGGCACCTCCATTGTGGTGGGGCCGGCTGGCGGCCGGCCCTTCCACGCCCAGGCCGCCCCGCCCCGAGTGGCGGGCGCCCCACGCAACGCGTGTGCCCGTAAGTTCAAGGGATGCAACTTTTTACATGCGAGTGTGGATGGATGGCCCGGTGCGGGGCCAGAGCGTTACCCCACGCCCGCTGTGCGGGAGGCCCTCTCCCCCGCCCGGCCTTTCGCTCGTTCCTCGCGACGGCGGGCGACCCCTCCCCCAACTGCGGGGGAGGGGTGGTACGGGACGGATCGGCGCGTGGAGCGCCCCTTCAGCCCGGGAGAGTAGATCCGTCGGTCGGCGCCACGGTCCGCGCAGCCGCCAGGATCGTGCGGCCCCTCAGGTTCAGAGGGTGTTGCCAGACCGCCACGAGCGAGCGTTGTCTTCCTGAGGGAGCGCCACACGGAAACCGCGTACGCACAATCGCTGCGCGCGACCGAAGGATCTTCTCTCCGTCACCCGGGGCTGGCTCCCGCGGTACGAAGCCAGCCCCTCGGCTCTGCCGGCAAGATCCTTCGGTCGGCGCCAGAGTGCGGTGTGAACGCCAGGGCAG
>DATAAG010000649.1:0-1707 GCA_036260235.1 Longimicrobium sp. | reverse complement strand
GCCCCGCGGCACAGCCGCGGGTGAGGGCCCTACCCCAGCAGCGCCTCCAGCCGCTCCACCAGCTCCGCCTGCGCGGCGTTCAGCTTCTCCCGCGCTTCGGCGGCGGTGAACCAGGCGCAGCGGTCCACCTCGGGAAAGCGGATCCACCGGCCGGACCCCCGCGGCCACTCCGTCTCCATCACGTTGCTGGTCACCGTCTCGGGATCGGCGTCGCCCTCCCAGGCCCAGGCGTGCACCCGCTTGCCCGCCTTCTGGCGAATCTCGCCCAGGGGGAGGAACGGCTCCTCGGGAAGGATCCCCGTCTCTTCGTAGAACTCGCGCTGCGCGGCCAGCAGCGGCGTCTCGCCCTCGTCCACCAGCCCCTTGGGGATGGTCCACGCGCCGGCGTCCTTGTTCTTCCAGAACGGCCCGCCCGGGTGCGCCAGGAACACCTCCAGCCCGCGCCCGGTGCGGCGAAAGAGCAGCATTCCCGCGCTTTCGCCCGCGCGGCGGCTCATTCGAGGTCGCCAGGATCGGGGACGTAGGGAATCAGTCCCATCTGCACCAGCTCCTCCTGGAGCTCACGGGGCAGCCGGCGCGCATCCAGGACCATGCCGTCGACCATGATCATCCACGCCATCGGGTTCTGGCCCATCAGCGAGGGAAAGGTCCACTGGGGATCCATCTGCCCCCTGATCTTGAGCACGCGCATCACCTCGCTCGCCTTGCTGGCACCGGTGGCGGCGCTCACGCCAAAGAGCCCGCACAGATCCGCGGCGGACAGGTACGGCTGGAACGACTGGTCGAAGAGAAAGTTGACACGGCCGATCGCGTAGACGATCCCACACGCCCACCCCGGCGCGCGGCCTCCCAGCAGCGGCGACGGCCGCTTGCGCGCCAGCGCCTCCGCCGCCCTGCGCGCCATGGCCGCGTATTCCTCGTTCAACCCTTCACGGCAGGCGGCATCCGTCAACCGTACGACCTCGGCGAAGCGCGCGCGCACGGCCACGGGGACCGATTGGGGTACGTCCGGCCCGGTTCCAGGATCCGGGGCCTGCTGCGGGTGTTTGGCTCTGGGCATGGGGAGAGATGGCACGAAAGGAGACAAAGGGACGAAGAAGGTGCCATACTCTGGACGGTGCGCCCGCCGCGCAAGGGCTCTCACGGAAGAACGCGCGGCTCAGCCGGATTCTGGCTTGTGGAAGAGGACCACGTTCCGCCCCGGCGACTCCATCCGCCAGCCGAAGCGGTCCGCGATCCACCGCATGGTCTCTTCCGCATAGAAGCAGACGTGCGTGGGGTCGCGCGCGTACCGCCATCCCGCGAAGCCGCGCACGCCGTCCAGCAGCTCCGTCATCACCCCCAGCCACCCGCCCGGCCGCAGCAGCCCGTCCAGCCGCGCCCACTCCGCGGCGGGATGGTGGAAGTGCTCCGCCGCCTCCGTGCACGCGACGAAGTCGTACCTCCGCCGCAGCACGCCCTCGTCCGGCGCGAAGAACGGGTCGTAGACGGACACGCGGAAGCCGCGCTCCTCCATCATCCGCGCCAGGGCGGGAGCCGGCCCCGCGCCGTAGTCCAGCCCCTCCGCGCCGGGCGGCAGCCGCTGCGCCAGCGGGTCCGCCACGCGCGCCAGGAAGGCGCGGTAACGGGGGTCGTGCACGTCGTTGCGGTGCGTGCCGTAGTGCGCCCGCTCCGCCGCCGCGTCCGGCCGCCGCGCCGGGTGCATGA
>DATAAG010000648.1:0-6616 GCA_036260235.1 Longimicrobium sp. | reverse complement strand
GGGGTGAGGGGGTGATGGGGTGAGGGGGTGATGGGGTGACCCAGTGCGCGCGTCGGATCTCGGGCGTTACGCGGGCTGGTTCGGAAGGCCCAGGCCGCCGGCGACGTCCAGCTGGGTGCTCTCGAACTCGCCGGTGAGCAGCGGCATCGCCTCGGCGATGGCCTGCTTCACGGCCGGGAGCTCCAGCGAGGCGTGATGGGCATCCTTCGACCGCCAGACCTCCATCACGTATACGGCGTCCGGATGGTCGGGAGAGGCGCTGACGACGTACAGCTCGCAGCCGATCTCCCGCATCTCCTCCACGCCGCGCAGCAGGAGCGTGACGACCGCATCACGCTGCCCCGGCTTTGCCACCAGCTTCACGAACAGACCGTATCGCATCGAGAATCCACGCAGGTGGGATGTACAGCGGTGCACCGGGAGTGAGCCAGCCGCTCAGTCTTCTGCCGAGATCGTGGTGCCGCCGCTCCCGAGGCAGCGATGCAGTCCGCGAAGGCGGACTTTGCGAATCTCCAGCGGCGACTTCAGTCGCTCCTGGCGCGGGCGTGGCGATTCCCGCTCAGATGCGCGCGATGGAACGTCACCCGCTCACGCGGCCCGTGCACGCGCCGTGATCCGCCAGCGTTCCGGCGGGCACAGGATACGCCCATGCCGGCGGGCGCGAAAGTGCTTTCCATCCATGCAGAGGGCCCGGGCCGCTCGCCAGCGCTCCGGGCCCTCTCGCACGACCACCCTGACCGCTCGTCAAAAATCGCTCATCCGTTCCCGGACCCGCGGCTATCCTGCGCCAGTGCAAGCAAATCCACGGGATGCGCCGCGGCGGCGGCTGGACGCGGGCGGGCATCCCTCATCCCCGAACGCCATCAACCCCGGAGCACGCAGCCGCGGCAGCACGAAGGACCCGCGCGGATCCCCCCAGCGCCGCGCGGGAGCACGACCGGGACCGCCGATCGGCATCCCGCACACCGCTTTCCCCTGGGAGGAGTTCCATGCGCTTTACCTACCTGGCCGCGGTCGCATCCCTGGCCACGCTGGCCGCCTGCGGCGACGCGCCCATCACGCAGGCCGAGCCCACCGACGCGTTCGACATGTCGAAGGTCACCCTCATCACGCCGGACCAGTACGCGGCCCGTGGGATCAGCCCCACCCCCACCACCCCGTCCGCGCTGGGCGCCACGCCGCTGTTCGCGGAGGAGCCCTGCTACATCGAGCCGTGCCCGGAGCCGGACCCCACACCGCCGCCGGTGGCGTACGTCGACTTCTGGGGCGGCGTGTTCAACGAGTCGGTCGCCGGCGAGAAGAGGGCGCGGCTGCACGCGAAGTCCGACGCGCACAACAACATGGACCAGACCATCCTGAGCATCAGCTACCGGAGCGTCGGGGGCTGCTCGGCCACGCCCGCCCAGTTCGACAGCGACTACAAGGTGGCGTACGGCGCCCCCGTGCACGTGGTGGGGGAGCGCTACTTCGCCTACGCGACTACCTCGTTCATCCGGTGGGAGGTCAAGAGCACCCACAAGTTCACCGCCAACGCGGGGTACGTGCTGCCCAACGGCTATCGCACGTACACGTGGGGGTCGGGCGGCCGTGTCTGCATCTGAGGACGGCCGAGGGTGGCGGCGCGGTCCACGAGGGCCGCGCCGCCCGTCTTTCGCTGAACGACTTCCTTCTTTCGAGAATGACCTGCCGCCGTCTTTCGCTGCCGGGCGCCGCCGCCCTCTGCGCCCTGGCCGCCGGGTGCGACACCGCCCCCAGGACTGCCCACGCCGCGCCGGCCGCCGGGGGGTGGTCCGCGCCGCGTGCCGCGCCGGCTCTCTCGGCGGCGCTCGGGACCCGCGCCGGGCACGCCCTGGCGGCCGCCGCCGTGGATGCGGCCGGAACGCTGCACGCGGTCTTCGCCCTCGACCAGGACCGCGACGGGTGGGCCGACGCGCTGGCGTACGCGCGGCTCGACTCCGCGGGGTGGTCTGCTCCCGAGCCGCTGGCCGGCGGCGAGACCCTGGCCGAGGCGCCGCAGGTGGCGCTGGAGGGGGACGGGACCGTGCACGTGCTGTGGTACGGGCACACGGGATCCGGTTCTCTCCCGCACGTTCCCACCGACCTGGTGCACCGCGCGCGGGCCGGGGGCCGCTGGTCCGCGCCGTCGGTGCTGTACCGCGAGCCGCTGGAGGCCGGCATGCCCGACCTGTCGCTCTCCGCCGCCACCGGCCCGGACGGCGCCGTGGAGGTGCTGTTCCAGGCGCAGGGACGGGGGATCGGCCACCTGTCGCTGCGCGGCGGACGTGCCTCCGCGCCGGAGTTCCTGGACCGCGACGGGCGGATGACGGCGTTCGCGGCGGCGCCGGCCGGGCGCCCGCTGGAGCTGGCCTACGTAGGCGAGGCGGTCACGCCGCTGCGCCCCAGCGCCGAGTACGACGTCTTCGTGCGCCCGCTCCGCTCCCGCAGCCCGTACGCGGCGGTGGAGGTGCACTCCGTGCCGCGCCGCTACTCGCACCATCCGCAGCTGGTGGTGGACGGGCGCGGCGTGCGCCACCTGTTCTGGCTGGAAGACACGGACGGCCAGGTGTTTCCTGAAGCGCTGTACCACGCCACCTCGCGCAACGGGCGCGACTGGAGCGCGGCGGAGGACGTCACCCCGCCCGCCCTACGCGGCGGGGTGGTCCTGCGCGTGGCCGCCGTACCGGGCGCGGACGGCCGCATCCACCTGGCCGTGCGCCGCGCCGATGCCGACGCGCACCGGGAGGGCCTCTACGCCTTCCCGTTCGATGGCGGCCAGGCAGAACGGATCGACACACTGGCGGGGCCCGGCGCGTTCGGCGGCGGCGACACGCAGCTGGTCCACGACCCGCGCCACCGCCGGGTGATCGCCCTGTGGCGCGGCGCCGACGGCCTCTACCGCTCCGCCGTCCGCGCGGAGTGATCCCCGGACCAGGAACCGGAATCCGCCCCCCCCCACACACGCAGCGCAGCGGAGAAGCAGAGGGAACGCGCATCCATCTCTGCTTCTGCGCGAGACACCGATCCGGGATGTCGTCTCACGACGAGACGCTCAGGACGCGGAGAGAAGTGCTCCGCGTTTTGCGCATTCTCCGCGTGAGATCCTTCTTTTCTCCCGTCCGCGCTGCTGATCACCCACCCCGCCGCCCCATTCCGGGGACGAGTCCCGATCCTTGCGCTAGAGACGTTCTCCCCCTGCGCACGTGACCGCGCGAACAGGGTGACAACGCCTCGCGGCGAAACTTCTTCGTCCACCACGCGCGTATGGGTGGCCCGGGTGGGCCGCGTGGATGGCGACGCGAATGGCACGCCCTGTATCCGCCGTCCGCCGCGCACATCTTGCGGCCCATTCCCCCGCGACGGCAGGCGGCGATGCACGCTTTCCGCTCCCCCGGTCCCTCCCGCCCGCCTTTCTGGCGCGCGACGGACGGATCTCGCGTCGGGACGTCCACAATGCGATCCATCCATTCGCCCTACCCGCCTGCCGTGCCCCCTGACCATCCGGTTCCGCCATCCCATGCACGCCCGGCGCTCTCCCGCTGGGCCGTGGCCGCCGCGCTGGGCGCATGGCTGGGCGTGAACCTGCTGATGCTGGCGCCTGACTTTCGCGGCGCCGTGCTCCCCGGCGGACGGCCGGCCACCCCGGCGCTGGCGCTGCTGCTGGCCCTGCCCTCCTCATTGGTGCTCACCGCGGCGGCGTGGGCGGCGTTCCGGCTCACGCGGCGGTACACCGTCGCCCGGGGCGGCGGAATCCGCAGCGCGGGGGTGCACCTGGCTGCCGCGCTGGGCTTCGCGCTGCTGAACACGGGGGTGCGCAAGGGCGAGCGGCTGCTGCTGGCGGACCCCGGGCCGGGATTCCCGTCCAGCCGCGACGCGGGCGAGCTGGCGGCCGTGGTGGTGGTGTACGGCGTGCTGGCGCTGGTGGCGCACGCGCTGGAGCACGCTCTGCGCTACCAGGAGCGGCAGCTGGCGGAGCTGCGGCTGCAGGCGTCGCTGGCGCGCGCGGAGCTGGACCGCACGGACGCCGAGCTGCGCGTGCTCAAGCTGCAGCTGAACCCGCACTTTCTCTTCAACTCCCTGCACGCGGTCTCCGCCCTGGTGCACGACGCCCCCTCCGCCGCCGAGCGGATGGTGCTGCGCCTGCGCGACCTGCTGCAGAGCGCCGCCGGCCGCGTGGGGACGCAGGAGGTGACGCTGGAAGAGGAGGTGCGCACCCTGGAGCCGTTCGTGGAGGTGGAGCAGATCCGGCTGGACGGGCGGCTGCGGGTGGAGTGGCGGATCGACGACGACGCCCGCGGCGCCTGCGTGCCCCACATGGTACTGCAGCCGCTGGTGGAGAACGCCATCAAGCACGGCCTGGCCGCGCGCCCGGAGGGCGGGCGGGTAGAGATCGCCGCCCGGCGCGACGACGGCTGGCTGGAGCTTGCCGTCCGCGACGACGGGATCGGGCTCGACGCCGCGGCCGGGCGCGGCGCGGCCGGCGCAGGGATCGGCACGGCGAACACGCGCGCCCGGCTGGGGCAGCTCTACGGCGACGACTTCGGGATGGAGATGCGGCCCGCGAAGGGCGGCGGCACGGAGGTGTCGCTGCGCATCCCGTGGCACCAGGCGCCGCTCCCCGGCCCCGCCCTCACCGGCACCGCGGCGGAGGCGGAGAAGCCCGCGCGCGGGGTGCGCCGCTGGCTGGGTCCCGCCGCCGCGGCCGTGATCTTCCTGGTGCTGGCCCGGCGTGGCGTCGCGGGGCTGCACAACAGGGAGATGTTCCCCGACCGCGTCGCCGGCCATGCCGAGGCCGTGGTCTGCGGAATCCTGGGCGCCGCGGTGCTCACCCTGCTCTGCTGCGCGGCGTTCGTCCTGGCGCGGCGGGAGCCAGTCGTCTCGGGCGCGGCCGGGCGCGCGCTGCGGCGGCACGCGCGCGCGGGGCTCCTGCTGGCGCTGCTGGCCACGTTCGAGCGCAACGCCTGCGCGGTGGCGTGGGGCACCCCCCTGGCCACGCTCGCCACCCCGGCACAGCTGGCGGCGCTGGCGGCGCAGGTGGTGTTCTGGATGAGCGTCTTCGCCCTGCTTGCGCTGCTGGCGCACGCGCTGGAGTACGCGCGACGCACGCGGATGAAGGAGGCGGCGGCGCTGCGCCTGCAGGCGTCGCTGGCGCGGGCGGAGCTGGAGCACGCCTCGGCGGAGCTGCGCGGGTTGCGAATGCAGGTGAACCCCGGCTTCCTCTTCTCCGCGCTGGAGGCCGTCGCCGCGCGCGTGCACCAGTCGCCGGCGGAGGCGGAGCGGATGGTGGTGCGGCTGGCGGACCTGCTGCGCCAGGCGATGCAGAGCGCCTGCGTGCACGAGGTGCCGCTGGAAGAGGAGCTGCGCGCCCTGGAGCCCTTCCTGGAGGTGGAGCGCATCCGCCGGGGCGGACGGCTGCGGGTGGAGCGCCGGGTGGACGACGAGGCGCTGGACGCCTTCGTCCCGCACCTGCTGCTGCAGCCGCTGGTGATGGACGCCGTGGGGCAGGACGCGCCGGTGAACGGGGACGCCGCGTGCGTGGCGATCGGCGCGCGGCGGCGGGAGGAGTGGCTGGAGCTGGAGGTGCGCGGCCCGGCGGCGGCGGCCGCGTCGGACGCGGCGGCGGAGACGCGCGCCCGGCTGGCGGGGACGTACGGCGGCCGCTGCACGGTGGAACCGATGGGCGTGGAAGGGGGTGGCACACGCATCGTGGTGCACCTGCCCTGGCGCGAAGAGCCGTGGTCGGCCCCCGCGCCGGATACGAAAGAGGAGGCGATGGCGTGATGGCCGCCCTGATCCGCACCCTGGTGGTGGACGACGATCCCCTGTCGCGCAAGCGCATCCGCGGCCTGCTGGAGCGCGAGGACGACATCGAGGTGGTGGGCGAGGCCGGCGACGGCGACGAGGCCATCCCCCTCATCCGCGAAGAGCAGCCCGACCTGGTGTTCCTGGACGTGCAGATGCCGCGGGTGGACGGGTTCGAGGTGGTGCAGGCCATCGGCGCCGACCGCATGCCGGTGACGGTGTTCGCCTCCGCCTACGTGGAGTTCGCCCTGCGCGCCTTCGAGGCGTACGCGCTGGACTACCTGCTCAAGCCCTTCGACGAGGAGCGCTTCGGCCGGGCCCTGGCCCGCGCCCGCGACGCCGCCCGCGCCCGCCACGCCGCGCGCGACGCGCGGCTGGAGGCGCTGCTGAAGTACCTGCAGACGCCCGCGCACCCGGAGTACCCGCAGCTGCTGGCGGTGAAGTCCGGCGACCAGTACCGCTTCGTGGAGGTGCCCGACATCGACTGGATCGAGGCGGACGGCAACTACATCCGCCTGCACATCGGCAAGCAGGAGCGGCTGGTGCACAAGACGCTGACGGAGATGGAGGAGAACCTGCTGGACCCGTCGAAGTTCGTCCGCATCCACCGCTCCACCATCGTCAACCTGTCGCGCATCGCCATGGTGGAGCCGCTCTTCAACCGGGAGCTGTCGGTGGTGCTCAAGGACGGCACCCGGCTGGTGTGCAGCCGCCGCTACCGCCCCCGGCTGCAGTCGCGCGTCTACTTCACCGGCTGAGTCCCGGCCGGATCCGGAAAAGAATCGATCACAGGGAGCAGGAGAGGGGCGGAGAAGAT
>DATAAG010000647.1:0-8113 GCA_036260235.1 Longimicrobium sp. | reverse complement strand
ACGTGGTCTTCCCGCTCCGCCTCCACCGCCTGCGCCAGGAGCCTTCGCTCCACCTCCGCCAGCGCGGCGAACTCAGGCGACGCCGTCACCGCCGAGTCCACCAGCCGCTCCCGCATTCCCACGCGCCGGTCGCCGTCCCGGGACTCCGCGAAGCGGCGGTGCTGATAGCCGTGGAAGCTCTCGTGGTAGTAGAACTCGAGCCGCGAGAACGATGACCGTCCTTTGGGCTCCAGCGCCGGGACGGTGTCGGCGCCCACGGCGTAGGCGATGCTGAACGCGTTCGGCCCCAGCTCCGGCGGATAGGCGCGCCGCAGGTACGCACGCCCGCGCAGCTCCGGCGGCACCACGGGACCGGTGAGCGGCTCGTACTCCGCCGGGGGCGTGCCGGGGAGCACCAGCAGCGCCGTGTCGCGCGGGTGCAGCAGCATGAAGCCCTGGTCCGCGCCCCAGAACCCCGGCCACACCGCGTCCACCGCGGGACCCGCCCGCATCATCCGCGCGGCCAGCCGCACCAGCCCTTCCCGCGCCGGCGGCTCCGGTGCGCCGGACTCCGGCCGCGCGGCGACGGGCTGGCGGGATGCGGCGGACACCGGCGTGCACGCCTGCGCCGCGGTCGCAAGGATTGTCAAAAAGAGAGCGATGAATCGCATGCCGGTCTCCGGCGGGTGAGGGACGGGAAGAGGCAGGGTCAGGTGCCCGGGACGAAGCGGAGCTGGATCGGGCGGCCGTCGCGGACGACCCGCAGGGCAAAGGGAACGGCCTGGACGTCCATCAGCAGCATCCACAGCCTCCCGGGATCGCGGACGGGCTCGTCCTGCACGGCGATGATCACGTCGCCCGCCCGCAGCCCCTCCGGCCCGAAGAGGTACGGGAGCGCCGAGAACAGCGTCGCCGCGGCCTGCGCGCGCGTGGGCACCAGTCCCACCCGCACGCCGCCGGCGACGCCCATCCGCGCGGCCGCCGCCGGGTCCAGCGCGATGAAGACGCTGTCGACGTCGATGCCGCCCGGGGGGACGCGGTCCAGCGAGGCCAGCAGCGCCGGGCTCCACTCCAGGTCGAACGGGTTCGCCGCCGCCGGCCGGGCGGCCAGGCGCGCGCCCACCACGCGCTCGCGTCCGCCCTGCCGCACCCTCACCCGCACGGCGTCGCCCACCTCGTGGCGAAGGAGGGCGCCGTACATCTCCGCGGCGCTCTCCACCGGCCGCCCCTCGATCGCCAGGACCACGTCCCCCGCGTGCAATCCGGCCCGGGCCAGGGGGCCCGCCGGGTCCAGCGCGCACACGTACACGCCGGGGCCCGGGGGGACGATCCAGTCCGCGCAGGTCGCAAAGCCCAGCCACGGCGTCGCCCCGCCCGCGCCGCCAGCCGCACGCCCGGCGATCACGGCGGCGTCGGCGGCCAGCGCGTCGGCGATCATCCGCTGCGAAGGCGCCGGACCCAGCAGGGGGAGGAGGAGCAGCGCGGCGGCCCCCGCCGCGGCCAGCGCAGCGGCGCCCAGCCGGCGGGGGCGCCACGCCGCGCGCGGCGGACGCGCGAGCGTCTCCGGGGCGCGATACGCCGGCAGCCCGCCCAGCGCGCCGTCCAGCGCCGCCTGCCGGGCGACGGCGCCGCGGCAGGAGGGGCAGTCGTCCAGGTGCGCATCGTACCGGGTGCGCTCCGCGGCCGGCATGTCGCCCAGGTGAAAGCGCGACGCGTCGGCGGGATCGTAGCCTTGCGCGCACGCCGGGAAGCGGTCGGCCATCGTCACTCCTCCTCCTCGGGCCGGAGCTCCGCGGCAAGGGCCGCGCGGGCGCGATGCACGCGCTGCCGGCACGCCGCCTCGCTGATGCCCAGCGCCGCGGCCGCCTCCGCGTGCGGATAGCCCTCCAGCGTGACCAGCACCAGGGCCGTCCGCAGCGCCGCCGGCAGCCGCAGCAGCGCGCGGTCCAGGTCGATGGCCGCCGCGGGCGCGGGCTCCGCGGGCACCGCGCGCCACGCCCGCTCCGCGGCAAAGCGCAGCAGCCACCGCTCCCGGCGCAGCTGGCGCAGCCCCAGGTTGAGCGCGATCCGCGAGATCCACGTCCCCAGCGCCGCCTCGCCGCGGTACTGCGCGGCCCGCTCGAACGCGCGCACGAAGGCGTCGTGCGTCAGATCCGCCGCCGATCCCGCATCCGCCATCAGCCGGTACGCGGTGCTAAACACGCGGTCCCGGTGGCGGCGATACGCCTCTTCCAGCGCCGCGCGGTCGCCCGCCGCCATCCGCCGCGCTATCTCGGCGTCGGCGGAGGGTGCGGCTTCGGGGGGCGTCGATGGCTGCGGCACGCGGCGCGCTGCGGCGGTGAGAGTGATCATACATCCCCCAGATCCACATCCGCCGCCATTCGTGACATCCGCGGGGACGAGGACGGGCTCCGCTCCCGAAACGGCAGAGGACGGAGGATCGACCTCGTCCTCCGCCCTCTGCCGGCACCGGTTTGCGGCCAGGGGAATCCCGGCGGCAACGACTCGCGGTGCGCTACCGCCGCAGCGCCACCACCAGCGACCGCAGCCACGGCTCCCGCATCTCCGGTCGGCGGATGAGCTCCGCCGCGAACCGCTCGCGCTCGTCGGGGTTCCGCGCCGTCTCGTGGATGCGGTACGCCAGCTTGAGCGCGTCCAGCCGCTCCGGGTCGTGCGAAGGATGGGCGAGCTCCTCCGTGCCCCAGCGGATGAAGGTGTTGGAGGGCATCGTCTTGTTCTGCGTGTCGCCCAGGTACCCCCAGAACCAGCCGGGAATGGAGACGCCGCGCAGCGCGCTGCGGGGATAGTCCGCGGCCCAGCGCACCTCGTGGAACCAGCGCCAGGTGTGCGGGCTGTTCCTGGTCCGCACCGTGATCCCCACCCAGCGGATGCGCCGGCGCACCGCCCGCACGTCCACCCCTTCGTCCCGCGCCCAGTCGGCCAGGAAGTCGGAGAGCGCGCCGAAGGTGCCCCCGTGGAAGACCAGGTCCACCATCGCGACGGGCCGCGGCGCGGACGCGATCTGCGCCGGGTGCAGGCCGAAGACCAGGTGCTGCTCGCGCAGGGCGCGCCGCGCGGACGGCGGCACGGGGCCGTCCCGCCGCCCCGGCATCGACACGCTCAGCAGGTCGCAGCGGTCCGCCCACGGGGTGTCCGCCAGCGCGCCGGTCAGGTAGTCGAACAGGCTCTCCGGCGACCGCCCGACGAACACCAGCCGCGCGTCCCCCGCGCGGGCCACGACGCGCGCGGCGCAGGCGCGCAGCTCCGGCAGCAGCTCCCGCCACCGCGGCGGCCTCCACCAGGTGGGCTGCGGGGGCGGCGGCGCCTGCAGCAGCCGCCCCAGCTGCTCCCGCCGCCTCACGTCCCAGCGGAACGGGACCACGGCCGCGCGGTCGGTCATCGCCCCCTCACCCGCGGGCCAGCCGGGCCACGCCGTCCACCAGCCGCTCCACGTCCTCGTCCGTGGTGTACGGCGCCACGCCGGCGCGGATCAGCCCGCCGCAGTCGGAAAGGCCCAGCAGGTCGCAGACGGTGGTGGCGTAGAAGTCCCCGTTCCACACGAACACCCCCTCGGCCCCCAGCCGCCGCGCCGCCTGGTCCGGCGACACGCCTTCGATGGTGAACCCCGCCGTGGGCGTGCGCTCCCCATTCGCGGGCGGGCCGTAGACGCGCACGCCGGGGAGGGCCGTCAATCCCTCGTACAGGGATGCGAAGAGCCGCGACTCGTGCCGGTGCATGGCCGCGTAGCCCCGCCGCAGCGACTCGCGCAGGTCGTCCGCCGGATCGCCGGCCAGCGAGCCCATCCACTCCACCGCCGCGCCCGTGCCGGCGATCCCTTCGTGATTCAGCGTTCCCGTCTCCCACCGCTCCGGCGCCTGGTCGCTCGCGGGCGGCACCTTGTACGGGGTCAGCCGCTCCAGGTGCTCCGTGCGCCCCCAGAGGATCCCCACGTGCGGGCCGAAGAACTTGTAGGCGGAGCAGGCCAGGAAGTCGCACCCGAACGCCTGCACGTCCGGCAGGCGGTGCGGCGTGTAGTGCACCGCGTCCACGAAGGTCAGCGCCCCCGCCTGCCGCGCCCGCGCCGCCACCCGCGCCACGTCGTTCACCGTACCGATGGCGTTGGAGGCCGCGCCCACCGCCACCAGCCGGGTTCGCGCCGACAGCAGCCCCTCCAGCGCGTCCAGGTCCAGCCGGAAGGTCTCCGGATCGAACGGCACCACGTGCACCGTCATCCCGCGGTCCTCCGCCATCCGGGTCCAGGGCGCCACGTTGGCCTGGTGGTCCAGCTGGCTGACGATCACCTCGTCCCCCGGCCCCCAGTCGCGGCCCAGGGAGCGGGAGAGGTGAAAGGTGAGCGTCGTCATGTTGGCGCCGAACGCCACCTCGCGGGGCGAGGGCGCGTTCAGCAGCGCCGCCACCCGCTCGCGCGCGGCGGTGATCGCCGCGTCCGTCTCCTGGCTGGTGGCGAAGAAGCCGTGCGTGTTGGCGTTGTGCATCAGCAGGTAGTCGCGGACCGCGTCGGCCACCTGCCGCGGCACCTGGCTGCCGCCCGGCCCGTCGAAGAAGGCGATGGGCCGGCCGCCCACCCGCCGCTCGAACACAGGGAAGTCGGCGCGTACGCGGGTCGAGAACGGATCACTCATTCGGCTGCGCTGGAACGGCGAGGGTACAGGGGACAGGTTACAGGGGACAGCCTGCAACGGCGGACCCGCGCAGCGAATGTAGGAAGGATGCCCGCAACGAAACAGCCCCGGGGGTGCCGGGGCTGTTGGTCGGAAAGTCCCCTCAAACGGGGAGCGAGGCGGGTTCCGGGTCAGACACCTCGAGTTGACCGAGCCGGATCGCACCGTCGGGGAAGCGAGCCGTGATCTCCAATTCCCCACCCATCGCCTCCACCAGCCGTCGGAGTGTGCTGAGGTACATGTCGCTTCGGCGCTCCAGCTTGGACACGCTGGCCTGCGTGGTTCCAAGAGCCTCAGCAAGTTCGGCTTGCGTGAAGTTGCGTGCCTGCCTCAACTCCACCAGGGGCATCTCGCGCATCATCTGCTCCGCGAGCGCATGCGAACGAACCCGACTCTCCGGGGTCATGCGGGCAACCAGGTCACTGAACTTCTTCGCCATCTTCCTTCTCCTGCTCAGGTCCTATCCTTGCGCCTGCGGGCCAGACTGCTCGAGCTCCCGCGCAATCTCGCGTCAGATGCTGATCGTAGAGGTCGTCCGCAAGCGGGATGTACCGCTCGTACCACCGATCATCCCCTGTCTTGTCGCCACCGATCAGCAGGATGGCGACTCGTCTCGGGTCGAACGCGTAGAATTACGCGGTATGGCTGCCCGTGGTGCTGAATCCGGAGCTCGCGCATGTGTCGATGGCGCGAGCCCTGAATCTTCGAGCAGTGCGGAAAACGGAGAAAGGGTCCGAACTGGGTCAACTGCTCCACCCCGGCGCGGACGGACTCCTGTTCCTCCGCATCTAGATCATCCCACCACTCCTCGAATTCGTCCGTGTACTCCACCTCGTACGCCATAGAATAGCACCCCGCGAACATTCCATCAAGGGAATCCTGCCGCCGCAGGAAGTAAACGGAGGGCACAATTCAAAATGGCAAAAAGCAAGGGCGCAAGCCGGCCTCACTTCCCGCCACAGGTGGGCTTCTGGTCTTGCAGAACGCGGAGGTGCCACACGAGCCTGTCTCCCCCTGCATTCACCAGCCAGACTCGGTTGATCCACTGGCGGCAAAGGCCTGGGGCGAGTAGATCAGGATGTCGGCGCTCCTTTTAGCTCCCGACCAATGGACTTCCGACTTCCCATCCAGCGGATCGCCGGCCTTGCGATCGTGCTCCTCGGGAGCGGGTGCGTCGTGTACAGGTACGTGCCGCCGACGGGCGACCTTACGGCGGCGCAGCGCCGCTGGGCGGACTCGGTTTCGGTGCTGCGCGAGGCGGAGCTGGCGCGCATCCTGGTGGAGGATGCGGGGCAGCGGCGCCCGCGGCTGGTGCGCAACCCCGTCCTGGACAGCGTTGCACGGGCGCGCGCATGGGACATGGCCACGCGCGGCTACTTCGACCACGTGAGCCCGGATGGGTGGGGTCCGAACGCGCTCGTGGAAGCCGCCGGCTACCGCCTGCCACCCGAGTACGACCGGCGGCGGACGGGAAACGACATCGAGGCCGCGGCCGCCGGATACGGCACCGCTCGCCAGGCGTGGGGCTGGTTCATGCGCTCACCGCTGCACCGCACGCACCTGCTGGGGCTGGACGCCCGCGGGCGGGCGCAGACCGAGTTCGGCGTCGGCTACGCGTGGCGGCCGCAGAGCCGGTACGGCCACTACTGGGTCGTGCTGATCGCCCGCCCCGCGGGTGCGGACGCCGACTCCCGCTGATCCCGGGCAATAGCAAAGATTGAACATCTCTCACGCAGTGCAGCAGGGGGCAGAGAAAAGGCAATAACTTCTCCATTCCTCTGTCTCTGCTGCTCTGCTGCTCTGCGTGAGAAATCTCCTTTGCGGATTGGATCACCCCGGGATCTCCCCATGACGAAACGTGGAGGGTGGAGACGCAAGCCCGTCTCCACCCTCCGCGACGTCGATCCAGCCGAACCGGTCTCTATCGAACCGCGCTCAGGAGAGCGCCCAGAACCCTTCCAGGGCGTGCCCGTCGGGGCTCTCGCGCAGCTTCTCGAACGCGCGGTTGCGGATCTGGCGGATGCGCTCGCGCGTCACCCCCAGCATGCTGCCGATCTCCTCCAGCGTGCGCTCCTCGCCCTCGTCCAGCCCGTAGTACAGGTAGAGGATCTTGCGCTCGCGCTCCGTCAGGTACTTCTCGAACATCTTCTCGAGGAACTCGCGCCGGGCCTGGGCCTCGACCTCTTCCTCGATCTGCTCCGCCTCGCTCCCCGCGAAGCGCTCGCCAAAGCTGGCGCTGTCGCGGTCGCCCCGGTCCAGCGGCGCGTCCAGCGAAAGCTCGCTGGCGGCCACCCGGCGCAGCGCACGGATGGTGTCCACCGGCTCGCCCATGTCGTCGGCGATCTCCTCGTCAGTGGGCGAGCGGCCCATCTGCTGGGTGAGCGCCGTCTCCACCCGTGACAGGCGCACGAGGTTGGAGTTCTGGTTCAGGGGAATGCGCACCGACCGCGTCTGCTCGGCCAGGGCCTGCAGCACCGTCTGGCGAATCCACCACACCGCGTAGGAGATGAACTTGACCCCCTTGTCGGGGTCGAACTTCTTCACTGCCTTGAGCAGGCCCTCGTTGCCGATGCACACCAGCTCGGCCAGGCCCAGACCCCGTCCCTGGTACTTCTTCACGTAGGAGATCACGAAGCGCAGGTTCGCCGTCACGAGGCGCTCGGCAGCCTGCTTGTCTCCGGCGCGCGCCCGGTGGGCAAGGGCGCGCTCCTCGGCGGGATCGTCGATCAGCGGGTACTTCTCCACATCCTGCAGGTACTGATCGAACGAATCCAGGGCCCGTGAGCTCAAAAACATGTTCGCTCGTCCTTTGGTAAAATGACGAGAGCAGCGAGCCTCGGTGGTGTACGAGGCCCCGCTGCCCTCAGTTCACGTGGAGCGGCTTGTCTCCTGGAGATCCGTCATAGCCGGTGAATTTAGACCCGGTGGCGTCCAAAGTCAAATCTTTTCTCCCGGCGCACGCAGCCACGTGCTGCCGGCGCTTGATACCACCGGGACCCAGAAGGTTCCGCTGCTCCACCCCGTTCGGAGGTCCCTGGGCTCGCCGCAAATCTTGAGCCCAAAACCGTATCAGAAGCCGCCCAACTGGACGACCGCTACAGGTAAACTGCCCTGTTGCATGAAGTTGGAAGACGCGTCCGGTGGGAGGTGAAACCGCACCTCCCGTCCCGACGATCGAAACCGCGGCAAGGACGACGTGACGTCCGCGTGCGCGGAGAGGGCCCTCACCCGCGGCCTGAGAGCCGCACCCTCTCCCACAAACTGCGTGGGAGAGGGTGTAAACTTCCTCCGGGGGTCCAGAGGAAGTGACCCGCCTCCCGTCCGGCGGTTGAAACCGCTGCTGCAACGTCACGAAGTCCGCCTTCGCGGACTGGGGAAACACAGCGATCGGTGCGTTGAGCCATCTCCCCTCTCCCGCGCAGTTTGCGGGAGAGGGGCCGGGGGTGAGGGCT
>DATAAG010000646.1:0-2628 GCA_036260235.1 Longimicrobium sp. | reverse complement strand
GGTATGAGAAGCAGGTCGCGGGTGTCTACGCCGGCACCCGCAGTTCCTCCGCCTCTTTCTCGTCCGCGGCGCCGCTCCAGCCGGGGATCGCCTCGAAGACGCGCAGCGCCAGCGGCACCTTGCCGAACGGGGCGCTCACCTGCACTCCCTGGATCATCGGCAGCGCGTCGGCCAGCATCTCCTGGGCGATGCGCGTGCCCTCGTCGGTTCCACGCTCCTTCCCCTCCGCGCTGGCCGCGCGCATCCGCGCCATCACCGGTTCCGGGACGATCACGCCGGGCACCTCGTTGGCCAGGAACTCCGCGTTGCGGGCGGAGACCAGCGGCCAGATCCCCGCGATCACCGGGATGCGGATGCCGTCGGCGTCGATGCGCCGGACGAAGCGCTCCAGCTGGCGCAGGTCGAAGACGGGCTGCGTGATGCAGTACTCCGCCCCCGCCTCCACCTTCCAGTAGAAGCGCCGCATCTCGTGCTCGAAGTCCTCCGCCCCTGGGTTCACGCCCACGCCCACCACGAACTGCGTGGGCTCGCCCAGGGCGTTGCCGCCGGGGTCCAGGCCACGGTTCAGCCGCGACACCAGGTTGGTGAGGCCGATGGCGTCGATGTCGAAGACCGCCGTGGCGTCCGGGTACGGGCCCATCTTGGGCGGGTCGCCGGTGATGAGCAGCAGGTTGCGCAGCCCCAGCGCCTGCGCGCCCAGCAGGTCGCTCAGCATCCCCAGCAGGTTGCGGTCGCGGCAGCAGTAGTGCACCACCGCCTCGATCCCCACCCGCTGCTGGATGAGCACCGCCGTGGCCAGCGCGCCCATGCGCGACTGCGCGCGCGGCCCGTCGGGGACGTTCACCCCGTCCACCCCCGCCGCCTTCAGCAGCCGCACCCCGTCCAGCATGGGGTCGGGGTTGGCGCCGCGGGGGGGGACGATCTCCACCGTGGTCAGGAACTCGCCCGCCGCCAGCTTGCGCCCCCAGGCGGAGCGCTCCGCCAGCGGCGCCGGCTCGGCCGGCGCGGCGCCTTCGCCGTCCACGGAGACGGTGATGCGCGGCTCCGACGCCGGCGCCAGCATCCGCACCGCGCCCGCCATCGCCGCCACGTGCTCCGGCGTGGTCCCGCAGCAGCCGCCCACGAAGCGCACGCCCTTGCGGATCATCCGGGCCGCGTAGCTGGCCATGTACTCGGGCGACGCCATGTACATCGTGCGCCCCTCCACCTCCCGCGGCAGCCCGGCGTTCGGCTGCATGGACACGGGGCGGCCGGTGGCGCCGAGCAGGCGGTCCGCCGCGTTCAGCATGGCGCTGGGCCCCACGCTGCAGTTGAGGCCCACGATGTCCGCCCCCCACTCCGTCAGCCGTTCGGCGATCAGCGCGGCGTCGCTGCCGTAGGCGGTGCGCCCGTCCTCGCGGATCACCATCTGCGCGACGAGCGGGAGAGCCGAGGCGTCGCGCACGCCCAGGATGGCCTGCTGGATCTCCTCCAGGTCGGCGAAGGTCTCCAGGACGAAGAGGTCCACCCCGCCCTCCGCCAGCGCCGCCGCCTGCTCGCGGAAGAAGCCGCGGGCCTCTTCGCGGGCGGTGGGGCCGTACGGCTCGATGCGCACCCCCAGCGGGCCGATGGCGCCGGCCACGAACACCCGCTCGCCGGCCGCGTCGCGGGCCACGCGGGCGGCGGCCACGTTGATGTCGTGCAGCCGGTCCTCCAGCCCGTGGCGGGAGAGCTTGGCCCGGTTGGCGCCGTACGTGTTGGTCTCCAGGATCTCCGCGCCGGCCTTCACGTAGGCGCGGTGGATGTCGCGCACCAGGTCCGGCTGGGTGAGCGAGAGCTCGTCGTAGCAGCGGTTGATGTAGACGCCCCTGGCGTACAGCATGGTCCCCATGGCCCCGTCGAAGAGGTGGGGACGGCCGTCCGCCAGGAGAAGGCGGAAGTCGCGCATCGAAAATCCCTGTTGTCCGGCCCCCGTCCGGTCAGCCGGGGGCGCCCTCGTACACCAGCGGGCGCTTGTCGTGGGTGGGCACCACCCACAGCACGCGGCCCTGGCGGTCCAGGCCGATCTCGGTGGCGCCGTCGTCCGGCACGCACCCCTGCCCGCGGGGATACACCCAGCGCCCCACCGTGCCGCGCCGCAGCCGGGCCAGCTCCTCGTCGATGGTGGGGCGGGGCGTCCCCGGCGGGAACTGGTCCGTCAGGTGGGCCAGGTTGCTGGCCTCGCAGCGGTGGGGCGGCGCGCCCATCAGCCGCACGACGGTGGCGCTGTCGTCGCCCACCACCAGGTCGGCCGCCCTGCTCTGCTGCCGGCTGCGGCCAAAGAGCAGCGAGCCGGCGACCACCAGCAGCCCGATGACGATGATGGCGATGCTGACCATGCGCGACTGCCGCTTGTTGGTCCTGAGCGCCTGGTCTACGCGGGTGTCGTACGCGGTGGCGATGGCCTCCTCCTGCGGCTGGGCCGGCGTTGCGGCGGTGGGATTCGCGATGCAAACGGCCCCGTGCCTGCACGTTTCCTGCCGAACGCCCCTCCCCCCGGCCTCCTCCCCTCGCAAACCGCGCGAGGAGAGGGGGAGAATTCGATCCCGCTCGGGAAGCTCTCGCGCGAGGGCGGCGCCCCCTCCGGGCTCGCAAGACTCGCCCACCTCC
>DATAAG010000645.1:0-5459 GCA_036260235.1 Longimicrobium sp. | reverse complement strand
GGCGAGGTGTACTTCGACGGCGCGTACGAGGGGAACCCGCTGGTCAACGCCATGGCCATCGGGCTGATGAAGAAGGAGGAGCTCATCCGCGGCGTGGCCTCCGGCGTCGGCAATCCCATCATGGCCGTGGGGTCGAAGACGGGGCGCGACGGCATCCACGGCGCCACCTTCGCGTCCGCCGAGCTCAGCGAGGAGAGCGAGGCCAAGCGGCCCATGGTGCAGGTGGGCGATCCCTTCACGGAGAAGCTGCTGCTGGAGGCGTCGCTGGAGCTCATCCGCAGCGGCCACATCGTCGGCATCCAGGACATGGGCGCGGCGGGGCTGGTCTCGTCGTCCACGGAGATGGCGGCGCGCGGCGGGACGGGGGTGGACATCGAGATCACGAAGGTCCCCGTCCGCGAAAAGGGGATGACGCCGTACGAGATCCTGCTCAGCGAGACGCAGGAGCGCATGCTCGTCGTGGCGAAGGAGGGGCGCGAGGAGGACGTGCGCGCCATCCTGGGCCGCTGGGACCTGGACGCGGAGGTCATCGGCCACGTGACGGAGACGGGCCGCTACGTGGTCCGCGAGAACGGCACCGTCATCGTCGACATCCCCGGCGAGCCGCTGGTGGACGCCTGCCCCACCTACACCCGCGAGCCCCGCGAAGACCCGGAGATCGCCGCGCTGCGGGCGGAGGACCTCTCGTCCCTCCCGCCGCGGGCGGAGGAGGCGGACCCCACCTGGACGCTCCGCAAGCTGCTGGATTCGCCCACCATCGCCAGCAAGCGCTGGGTCTACGAGCAGTACGATTCCACGGTGCGGACGAACACCGTCGTGGGCCCGGGGAGCGACGCGGCAGTCATCCGGCTGCGGGGGACGCGCAAGGCCATCGCGGCCACGGTGGACTGCAACGCGCGCTACGTCTACCTGAACCCGTACCACGGCGGGCAGATCGCCGTGGCGGAGGCGGCGCGCAACCTGGCCTGCTCCGGCGCCCTGCCGCGCGCGGTGACCGACAACCTGAACTTCGGCAACCCGCTCAAGCCGGAGGTCTACCACCAGCTGGCGGAGTCGCTGCGCGGCATCGGCGAGGCGTGCGCGGCGTTCGAAACGCCGGTGACGGGCGGCAACGTCTCGCTCTACAACGAGAACCCGCGCGGCGCCATCTACCCCACGCCCACCATCGGCATGGTGGGGGTGATCGACGACGTGGCGCACGTCACCACCAGCGCCTTCCGCGAGGCGGGCGACGCCATCGTCCTCCTGGGCCGCAACACGGACGAGATCGGCGGCAGCGAGTACCTCAAGGCGATCCACGGCCGCGTGGCCGGCGACGCGCCCGCGATCGACCTGACTGCCGAGCGGGCGCTGCAGCAGGCGCTGCTGGCGATGATCCACGCCGGCCGGGTGCAGTCCGCGCACGACACGGCGGAGGGCGGCCTCGCCGTGGCGCTGGCGGAAAGCGCCATCGCCGATCCCGCGGCGCCGCTGGGGGTGGAGGTGGATCTCGACGACCACCTGCCGCCGCACGCGCTCCTCTTCGGCGAAGCACAGGGCCGCGTCGTCGTCAGCTGCGCTGATGGAGATGTCGATGACGTGCTGCGGGTCGCCGCGAAGCACGGCGTCCCCGCGCGCCGCATCGGCACCGTCGGCGCGCCGTTCGGCACCTTCGTGATCCGCACCCGCGGCGGGACGATCGAGGCGCCGGCCTCCGAGCTGGCGGAGATCTACGAGTCCGCCATCCCGCGCCGCATGGAGGGCAGCGCCGCCGACGTGGAGACCTCGCTGGAGTCCACCGTCCAGCACGGGCAGGAGTGATGGAGTGATGGAGTGATGGAGTGATGGGGTGATGGGGTGATGGGGTGATGGAGTGATGGAGTGATGGAGTGATGGAGTGAACGGGCTTCGGCTCGTTTCCGTCCGTAAGCCCCCGAAGGCGCATACCGATCGCGAAGAAGGGGCTCGGAGATGGCATCTCCGAGCCCCCTCGTTCCGCGCCGTTACGCTGCTGCGGGCGCGCGTGAATGGACGGAGTCTTCGGAAGCGCGCAAGTGCGCGTGAGGAGCAGAGTTGCTGCTGCTGCACCTGCTACGCCGCGCGCGACCGAAAACCCTTGACCGCGAGCCGCGGCGCGCGCACTATGCGGACGCTCCAGCGCGACGCTCTATCCCGGCAATCATTCCCGCCGTTCTCCGCCGGTCCGGCACACCGCGCGCACGAGCCCGTCTCTCGTTCCCGTAACCGGAGGTGATCCGAGAGCCAGCCGCTACACGATCCACGGCAGCCACGCTGCCCGGAGCGCCCGTGGGCGCCCCCCTGCCCCAAAGCCGTTCGCAGTACGGTTGTTCGCTCCTTCCGACAAACGCACCCCGGCCGCGAGGCCGGTCCGCAAAGCCAGGGATCTCCCGGCGCCCCACTTCCGCCGCGGAGACCGCCCGGTTACCGAAGAAGGTCTTCTCCGCCCCCGTGGAAAGAACCTGCTTCACTCGTCAGAGGAAATGATGAACCAGAACATCGCACGTACGCTCATCCTCGCGGCCGCCGCGGCCGCGGGCCTTGCCGCCTGCGCCGACGCCGGCACCCCCGACACGCTCGTCGCGCCCAGCGCCCCCGCACCCCTGGCCTCCGTCGAGGGGCTGGACGGGAACTACCTGATCCTCTTCAACGGCAACGGCGTCCCCGCCGGCTTCGAAAACCGCGTGGCGGCGCTGGGCGGCACGGTGATCTTCGCGCACGGCGGCGCGGGCGTCGGCGCCGTGGCGGGGCTCACCCCCGAGGCCGCGGCCCAGCTGGGCGCCTCCAGCGGCGTCGCCGCGGTGGAGCCCGACGACGCCACCGTGCTGTCGCCCATCATGGACGAGGTGGCCCAGGCGGACGAAGGGGTGGAGAGCCCCACCGCCCCCGCGACGGCGTTCTTCTTCCCCCGCCAGTGGCACCTGCGCGCCGTCCAGGCCAACCTGGCGTGGGCCGGCGGGCGGCTGGGGTCGCCGAACGTCAAGGTCGCCATCCTGGACACCGGGCTGGGGTACACGCACCCGGACCTGGCCGGCCGCGTGGACCTGGCCAACTCCGTCTCGTTCGTGGCCTCCGAGAACGCGCTGGTGGCCGCCAACTTCCCCGGCGCGCACCCCATTGCCGACCTGCACTACCACGGCACGCACGTGGGCGCCACGGTCAGCAGCAACGCCATCGCGGCCGCGGGGGTGACCTCGCGGGTGACGCTGGTGGGCGTCAAGGTGTGCAACGTCAACGGCCAGTGCCCCACCAGCGGCGTGCTGGCGGGCGTGCTGTACGCGGCGGACCTGGGCGTGCACGTGGCCAACCTGAGCCTGGGCGGCAGCTTCCTGCGGCGCAACGCCAGCGGCGCGGGGGGCACCGGGCCCTCGTTCCTGGCCATCATCAACAACACCTTCAACTACGCCCACCGCAAGGGCACCACGGTCGTGGTCTCCGCCGGCAACAGCGCCTTCGACATGGACCACGACGGCAACAGCTTCAAGGCGTACTGCAGCGCCCCCACCGTGATCTGCGTCTCGGCCACGGGGCCCACCGGCTCCGGCGGCATCAACGGCCCGTTCTTCAACGTCGACGCGCTGGCGCCGTACAGCAACTACGGGCGCTCGGCGATCAACGTGGCGGCGCCGGGCGGCGCGCAGCGCTCCGTGTGGGCGGCGTGCTCCACCTTCAGCCTGCTGCTGCCGGTCTGCCGCACGGGCGTGTTCGTCGTCGGCCTCAACGGCACCAGCATGGCCGCGCCGCACACCACGGGCACGGCGGCGCTCATCGCCGAGGACGTGGGCCGCGACCCGGCCCAGGTGCGCGCGCGCCTGCAGCAGTCCGCGGACGACCTGGGCGAGCCGGGGACGGACCCGAAGTACGGCAAGGGCCGCATCAACACCGCCCGCGCCGCCGGCGTGATCTGATCGCGCGACGCCTCCCCGCGTGACGCTCGTTTCACGCGGAGGGCGCGGAGGAAGCAAGAGAGGACGCAGAGAACTTCGCCGGTTCTCTGCGTCCTCTTTTCTTGCCGCTCCCTGTCCTCTTCGGGAAACGCGCTCGTGAGCCTGAAACGGGGATCAGGCCAGCCATGTCGCGGCGTACGCGTTTCCACGGCTCCTGGCCCGCAAATTTCCCGAGCGGGGGGTGTACGCTGCACGCCGGACCCGCTCCCGCGCCGCCATCGGAGCTCCAATCGCGCCGTTGCCGGACCGTTCGCCCTCCGGAACGGCCCCGAACGCGGGGACGACGGGATCCGGTTCCCCTCCGCCTCCCCTGGCGGACCACATCCCTTCCTCTCCCCGGAACGACGATGACGAGACGCTCCCCCACCCGCCTGCTGGCAGTGCTCGCGGCCGCCTCCCTCTGCGCCTGCGCCGACCGCACGGCCGACACCCCCCTGGCGTCCGGTGCGGCGCCGCTCCTGTCGGAGGACCCGCTGGCCGAGATCGATGGGAACTACCTGGTCCGCTTCACCGGCGGCGTCCCCGCGGGGTTCGCGGAGCGCGTGGCCGCGCTGGGGGGCGCGGTGATCTTCGCCCACGACGGCGCGGGGATCGGCGCCGTCAGCGGGGTGTCGGCGGAGGCGGCGGCGGAGCTGGGCGCGCTCCCCGGCGTGGGCGAGGTCGCCGCCGACGCCGTGACGCGGCTGGACACCCCGGCGGGCGAGATCCTGGAGTGGGAGCCGGAGGGCGCCGTCGCCAGCCCCACCGACCCCACCACCGCGCGCAACTACGCGCGCCAGTGGCAGTTCGCCGCCATCGGCGCGCCGACCGCGTGGGCCGCGGGGCGCCTGGGCTCGCCGGCGGTGCGCGTGGCCATCCTGGACACGGGGCTGGACTACGGGCACCCCGACCTGGTGGGCCGGGTGGACCTGGCCGCCTCGCGCTCGTTCATCCCCTCCGACAACCCGGTGATCCAGGCCAACTTCCCCGGCGCGCACCCCATCGCCGACCTGCACTACCACGGCACGCACATGGGCGCCACGGTCGCCAGCAACGCCGTCATCGGCGCGGGGGTCACCTCGCGCGTGACGCTGGTGGGGGTGAAGACGTGCAGCCGCCTGGGCCAGTGCCCCGTGAGCGCCGCCGTGGCCGGGCTGCTGTACGCGGCGGACCTGGGCGTGGACGTGGCCAACCTGAGCCACGGCACCCTCTTCTTCCTGCGCGTCGACGGGCAGTTCGCCGGCCGGGGGGGAACGCTCCACGCCTTCATTCACCGGGCCTTCACCTACGCGCACGCGAAAGGGGTGACGGTGGTGATCGCGGCGGGGAACAGCGCCATCGACATGGACCACTTCCGTGACCTGTACCTGGCCTACTGCAACACCCCGACGGTGATCTGCGTCTCGGCCACGGCGCCCACGGCGGCACCGGGCTTCGGCGGCCCGTTCTTCAACGTGGATTCCATCGCGCCGTACACCAACTACGGGCGCTCGGCGATCACCGTGGCGGCGCCCGGCGGGCGGATCGTCACCACGC
>DATAAG010000644.1:0-3063 GCA_036260235.1 Longimicrobium sp. | reverse complement strand
CAGCGTGACAAGCCCTTTGCCGGTCGGTATATCCGCCGCATCCCCCAATTTGACGCATTCGCGCGCCCCTGCTATGTTTCCGTCCGTCAGTCCCAGGCCGAGCACCCGGACGGAGGTTACATGGCGCTACGCGACCGCTTTCGCGGTCTTACGCTCGCGGACAGCCTTGCGCTGCGCGTGAACGAAGACCCGCAGCGGCCCTTCGTCGCGTTCGAAGACCGCAGGCTCACGTACGCGCAGGTGGACGCGCAGGCCGACGCCCTGGCGGCGGCGCTCCACGAGCTGGGGATCGAGGCCGGGGACCGCATCGCGCTCACCCTTCCCAACTGGCCGGAGTTCGTCGTCTCGGCCTTCGCGGCGGCCCGGCTGGGCGCCGTCATCGTCCCGCTGAACCCGCGCTTCACCAGCCCGGAGCTGCAGTACATGCTGCGGCACTCGGAGTCCGTGGCCGTGGTGACGGCGGAGAACTGGGAGGGGACGGACTACCTGGCCCGCTTCGAGCAGTTCCTGGGCGTGCTGCCGGACCTGCAGTACGTGGTGTCGGTGGGCGAGGAAGACCTCTGGTACGACGACCGCATCCACCAGTTCGAGGACCTGGTGAGCAGCGGCGAGGGGCGCCCCTACGCGCGGTTCCAGGGGAGCGCGGACGAGATGTTCGCCATCCTCTACACCTCGGGGACCATGGGCAAGCCCAAGGGGGTGGCGCTCACGCACGAGAACCTGATGGCCAACGCGGCGCTCAGCGCCGACGCCCTGGGGCTGCGCGCGGACGACGTGGTGTTCGGCGTGAACACGCTGTTCAACGCGTTCGGCATCGGCACCGGGGTGCTGGGGACCATGGTGGCGGGCGCGTCGCTGGTGCTGCACGAGGGGTACGACCCCGCGACGGCGCTGGACGTGGTGGAGCGCGAGGGGGTGACGGTGTTCCACGGTGTGCCCACCAACTTCGTCCTGGCGCTCAACGCGCTGCGGGACCGGGGGGGCGCGGCGCCGTCGCTGCGCACGGGGGTGGTGGCCGGCGCGCCGGTCCCGGAGGAGCTGGTGCAGCGCATCCAGCGCGAGCTGGTGCCCGGCATCCGGGTGGGGTACGGGATGACGGAGACGGGGAACCTGGTGGCCGTCAACACGCCCGACGACCCGCCGGGGAAGCAGGTGGCCACCGTGGGCCGCCCGCTGGCGGAGGTGGAGGTGCGGGTGATCGACGTGGACGGCTCCGTCCTCCCCGTGGAGTCCGTGGGCGAGGTGGCGGTGCGGGGGCCCGGGGTGATGCGCGGGTACTACCGCCAGCCCGGCGAGACCGCGCAGGTGTTCACGCCGGACGGGTTCTTCCTGACCGGCGACCTGGGGATGGTGGACGAGGAGGGCTTCCTCCACATCATCGGCCGCCGCAAGGAGATGATCATCCGCGGCGGGTTCAACGTGTACCCGCGCGAGGTGGAGGACCGGCTGCACGCCCATCCCGCGGTGCTCGACGTGGCGGTCGTGGGGCTGCCCGACGAGATCCTGGGCGAGGTGGCGTGCGCGTGCATCGTCCCCGTGGAGGGGGCGATCGTCACCGGCGAGGAGATCCGCGACTTCTGCCGCGAGGTGCTGGCGGACTACAAGGTCCCCGACCTGGTCCGCTTCCTGGACGGCTTTCCGCTCACGGGAAGCGGAAAGGTGCGCCGCGTGGAGCTCTCGCGCATGATCAGCGCCGAAGAAAGCAGCCGCCGGTGAGAAAGACCGTGGCGAGGCTCCTCCTGCTGTCGGGTGGAACTGCAAGTGCCCAGCTTCAAGTACCCGGTGCCCGGAAAGGGCGCTTCGGTACCTGATCCTGGGCACTGGACACTTTCCACTCTGAAGCGGAGGGGACTCGTCAGATCGTTGAAAACTGAGAACGACTGACCGAGAACCGATGAACAACTCTCCCTTCCGTACCCCGCACGCGTCGCCGGGCGGGCCGGCGCTGAGCAGCGGCCGCAGCGCCGCGCTGCTGATCGACTTCGACAACGTCACCATGAACGTGCGCAGCGACCTGGGCAAGGAGCTCAAGTCGCTGCTGGACTCCGACGTCTTTCGCGGCAAGATCGCCGTCCGCCGCGCCTACGCCGACTGGCGCCGCTACCCCGCCTCCGTGGTTCCGCTCACGGAAGCCTCCGTCGACCTGATCTTCGCCCCCGCGTACGGCACCTCCAAGAAGAACGCCACCGACCTGCGCATGGCGGTGGACGCCATCGAGCTGGCGTTCATGCGGCCGGAGATCGGCGTCTTCATCCTCCTCACCGGCGACAGCGACTTCTCGAGCTGCGTGATGAAGCTCAAGGAGTACGGCAAGTACGTCATCGGCGTGGGGATGCGCGAGAGCGCCAGCGACCTGCTCATCCAGAACTGCGACGAGTACTACTCGTACCACAACCTGAGCGGCCTTACCCGCGCCACCGAGGACACCGGGGTGCGCGAGGACCCGTGGGAGCTGGCGCGCAAGGCGGTGCAGCAGATGACCCGCCGCGGCGACGTGATGCGCGTGGACCGGCTGAAGCAGGTGATGGTGGAGCTGGACAGCGGCTTCAACGAGAAGGACCTGGGCTACGGCAAGTTCAGCAAGTTCATCACCGAGGCCCAGCAGCGCGGCGTGCTGCGGCTGCGCAAGACGGACCAGGGTGAGTGGGAGGTGGTCCCCTCGCACGGCACCGAGACGGCCGAGGCCGGCGAGGCGCGCGTGGAGCGCGAGCGGGAGAGCCGCGACCGTGACCGCAGCCGGCGGGGCCGGGGCCGCTTCGGCGACCGGTACCGTGATCGGGACCGCGACCGGGACCGCGAGCGCCCGCGGGTGGAGGCGCCTGCGCCGGTGGAGGCGGAGGTGGAGCTGGAGCCCGCCGCCG
The DNA here is from genome assembly GCA_036260235.1 of Longimicrobium sp. GTDB lineage: Bacteria > Gemmatimonadota > Gemmatimonadetes > Longimicrobiales > Longimicrobiaceae > Longimicrobium. The sequence goes on along the minus strand of DATAAG010000644.1, from coordinate 202 downwards.
CCGTGGAGGAAGCGCCGGCCGCGCCCGCGCCCGTCTTCGGCGAGCCGGACGTGGAGACGCCCGCGCCGCGGGCCGCGGCGCCCGAGGCCCCGGCCCCGCCGGCTGCGGTCACGGTCGCGGCTCTCCCGCTCGCGCTCCACGCGCGCCTCGCCGGCCTCGGCCGTCTCGGTGCCGTGCGAGGGGACCACCTCCCACTCACCCT
>DATAAG010000643.1:0-12947 GCA_036260235.1 Longimicrobium sp. | reverse complement strand
GCCCTGCGTCCAGGTGAAGAGGTAGTAGACGGCCTCCTCGATCTGGATGCGGATGTACTGCTCCAGCTGCTCGCGGGTGATGGCGCCGCGGCGGATGAGGATCTCGCCCAGGCGGCTGCTGGGGTCGCGCCCCTGCTCGTCGATGGCGGCCATGAGCTGGTCGCCCTGGATGAGCCCGTTCTTCACCAGCAGGTCGCCCAGCCGGTCGCGCCGGTTGACGATGGAGGCGTAGGTGATGCGCCCGCGCTCGAAGTAGATGTAGCCGAAGTTGCTGCGGTCGGTGAGCGACAGGCAGCCGGTCTTCTGCCCCATCGCCAGCAGCTGCAGCACGTCGGGAAGGCTGGCTTCCTTGAGGTTTCCCTTGATCGCCATCTCAGACCAGCTCCTCGATGACGCGGTCTTCCAGCGCCAGCCAGTCCCACGCCGCCTTTTCGGCGTTGAAGTACCAGCGGTCCACCTGCGGCGCCGCCCGGGCGGCCTCTTCCCGCTTGCGCTCCGCCGCGGCCTTCGCGGAGACCAGCAGCGCCTCCGCCTCGCCCACGCGGTCGGGGTCGGCAAGGAGGGGAGACCGGGCGGAGTCGGAGCGCATCTCCTCCAGCTGGCGGCGGATGGCGCGCAGCTTCTCCACGTCGTCGGCGAAGCCGGCCAGGACGGCGTCCACGTCGGGGGCGGTGTCGGCGTCCAGCGCGGCCTCCAGGCGGCGGGTGCGGATCCCCTCGCCTTCCCAGCGCAGGATGGCCTCCGCCAGACGCTTGCGCCACGGCGCCGTCTCCACGATCTCCTCCACCGTGGCGGCGATGTCGCTCAGGAAGGCGCTGAACTCGTCCTGCGTGTGCGCGGGCGGCGTCTCCGGCCGCCCCAGCGCCGCCACCTCGCGCGCGCTCAGGGTGGTTCCCCGCTCCGCCTGCGCCGCCCCCACGCGCTCCACCGCCTCGACGAGGCCGGCCGCGTTCTGCACCGGCAGCCGGGCGATCGCCGCCGCGGCGCCGTCGCCCAGGGCGATGCCGCGCTGCTCGGCGGCCTTGCGGGCGATCTCCGTGCGCGGCTCGTGCCCGTCGTCGTGGACGGCGGGGAGGTCCACGGCCAGCCCGCGGACGAAGCGGGCGCGCAGCTCCGGCTCGATCCCGGGGAGGTCGGCGGACTCGGCGGCCACGACGATCTGCGCCGTCCACTCCAGCTCGTCCCAGAGCGCCAGCAGCTCCTCCTGCGTCCGTCCCTTGCCGGCGAGTGCGTGCACCTGGTCCAGCAGCACCAGCTCCGCCTCCAGCAGCTCGTCGCGCAGGGCGTCCATGGACCCGCTCCCCACCGCGGCGGAGACGCGGTCCACCAGCCCGTCCGCGGTCAGGTAGAGGACGCGCAGCTCCGGGCGCACGGCGAGCGCCAGCGCGCCGACGGCCTGCAGCAGGTGGGTCTTGCCGCTGCCGGGGGCGCCGTGGATGAGGAGGGGGTTGTAGGCGGTGCGGGGGGCCTCGGCCACGCGGCGCGCGGCGGCCGCGGCCATCCGGTTGCCGGGGCCGACGACGAAGGTCTCGAAGGTGAAGCGCGGGTCCTGCTGAAAGATCATGGTGGCCGTGTCGTAAGGCCTTCTAAGCTAATCGTATCGCGATTCCGGCGCGAGGCGGGGGCCCCGAACAGGGGACCGGGAACCGGGACTGGCCAGCCTGGACGAAGGCATCTCGCCGCGCCCGTGGGGGCCCTCCCCCTCCCCCGCGCAAAGTGCGCGCGGAGAGGGGAGAACGTCGATCGTGCTTCGACGGGCACCTCACTGCGTCCGCCGAGGGCCCCCTCCCCCCGGCCCCCTCCCCCGCTCCGCGGGAGAGGGGGAGAACTTCGATCGTGCTGAAGCCGGCGTCTCGCTGCGCCCGCGGGGCGCCGTCGCCCGCCGTTCCCTGTTCCCTGTTCCCTGTTCCCTGTTCCCTGTTCCCTATTCCCTGTTCCCTATTCCCTGGCCCTCCGCCTCCGCCACGCTGCGCCCGAACCGCTGCGACAGCCGCCGCAGCACCAGCTCGCTGATCCCCTTGAGCGTATCGAACACGCCGACGCCGCCCAGCGCGCGGGCCTCGTACCGCGGCAGGTCGCGGTAGTTCAGCAGGTCGTCCATCTCCTCCACGCTCATCACGTCCGGCAGGTCGCGCTTGTTGTACTGCAGCACCATGGGGATCGTCCGCGGGTCCACCCCCTGCTCCAGCAGGTTCACCTGCAGGTTGCGGAAGCTCTCCACGTTCTCGTCCCGCTGCGCGCGCTGGCTGTCGGCCACGAACACCACCCCGTCCGCGCCCTGCAGCACCAGCTTGCGCGTGGCGTCGTAGTACACCTGGCCGGGGACGGTGTAGAGCTGAAAGCGCGTCTGGAAGCCGCTGATGGTCCCCAGGTCCAGCGGCAGGAAGTCGAAGAAGAGGGTGCGGTCCGTCTCGGTGGCGAGCGACACCATGCGGCCGCGGCGCTCCTCGGGCACCTGGCCGTGCACGTACTGCAGGTTGGTCGTCTTTCCGCTCCGCCCCGGACCGTAGTACACGATCTTGGACGTGATCTCGCGGGTGCTGTAGTTGACCAGCGACATATTCCTCTAGACGGTCAGGCGGACGCGCCGCCGAACAGGTTCTCCAGCCCGGCCTCCAGGTCCCGCTCGAAGGCGCGGGCATCCGCCGTGGGACGCACCTCGCTCCACCCCGGAAGCCGCGCCACCTGGCCGGTGAACTGGTCGAAGAAGACCTGCACCAGCCCGATGGACGAGTCCTCGCCGAAGACGGCGATCACGATCAGGTTCTCCGCCGGGGTGCGGAAGGGGCCGATGAACACCTGCGCCTGCGAGCCTCCCTGGTGCAGGTGCCCAAAGCCGCGCATCCCCAGCAGCTCCGCCAGCGCGCGGGACGATGCGTGGATGCCGGCGCCCAGCGCGGCCACCCCCATCACGTCCAGCGCCCGGGCGAACCCCCGCTGCGCGAGCACCTGGCCGCTCTCGTTGATCAGCAGCACCAGGCGCAGCCCGGCCTCGCGGACGAAGCGCTCCACCGGCGCCTCCAGCGCGCCCACGAACTCGGCCAGGTCGCCGCGCCTCATCCCAGCGCCTCGACCACCTTCTGCGCCTCCAGGCGCACCAGCCCCACGTTCACCCACCTCTCGGCGATCACCACCAGCAGCAGGTCGCCCAGCTGCGGCGGCGCGGCGGCGAAGAGGAGCCCTTCCCCGCCCTCGACCTGAAGGTAGCTCGCGCTGCCGAACTCCGCCGCCTGCACGGAGCGTCGCGCGCGGCGAAAGAGCGAGGCGACGAGCGCCGCGGCCGCGGGGCCGGGGACGCCCACCATCAGGTCCTCCTCCACGATCAGCCCGTCCTCCACCGCCACCACCATCGCTCCACGGACGCCGGTGATGCGGTTGACGCGCTCCAGCAGCTCGCGGTACGCGCTCACGCCCCACCTCCGCCGCCCAGAAAGCGCAGCGCCGCGTCGCGGGCGCGGGCGGCCACGCGCAGCACCCACCCCGTGGGCACCTCGCGCCGCCCGGCCACGAGGACGATCCCGTCCCCCGCCGGCGTCATCCGCACGACGGCCTCAGGCGTCTCCACCAGGATCCCCTTCCACGCGCCCAGCCCCAGGTGCGCCAGCGCGCGCCCCGCCTCGGCCGAGGCGCCGGAGAGGACGGCGGCCACCTCCGGCCCGCGGTCCGTCCCGCCCACCGTCACCCGCCCCGCCAGCACGAAGCCCTGGTCGTCCAGCAGCACCGCGCCCACGATCCCCCGCTCCGCCCCCAGCGCGCCGAACTCCCCCTCCACCGCGTCGAAGTGCGACCCGCCCCGCCCCGAAGGCGCCGCGGCCGCGGACGGGAGGGCGGCCGATACGGCCGCTGCCTCCGGAGCGGCCTGCGCGGACGTCTCCGCCGGCGGAACGGGCGCGGGTTCCGCCGCCAATCCCGGCGGGGCGGATCGCCTGCTCCAGGCGTCCTCCAGCGCCGCGCGCACCTCGCGGTCGAAGGCGTCGTTCTCCAGCGCCTTCTCCAGGTGGCGCACCGCGGCGGCGAAGTCGCCGCGCTCCCAGCAGACCAGCCCCATCTCGCGCCGCGACGGCCCGTGCTCCGGGTCCAGCGCCAGCGCGATGTCCCACTCGTCGAACGCCTTGAGCGACTCCCCGCCTTCCCGGTAGAGGAGGCCGAGCAGGTGGTGCGCCTCCACGTGGCCGGGGTGCTTCTCCAGCCCGCGGACCACCAGCTTGAGCGCGGCGTCGCGGCGCCCCTGCTCGCGGTAGGCGCGGGCGAGGGGGAGAAAGGCGAGCGACGCGGGGTCCGCCGCCACCTCCTCGCTCCACTGGCGCACCTGCGCCGGCGTCGCCGGGCTCACTGCCCCTCCTCGTCCATCACCGAGAGGAGCACGTCCGCCGCGTCGCGGGCGCGCTCCGCCCGGGCGCGGCGGGTGGCGTCACCGCCCTCGCCCAGGCGCAGGAAGGTGTCCCACGCCTCCCGCGCGCGGTGCAGGTCGCCCGTGTGCGCGGCGGCGAAGGCCATCTGGTAGTGCACGGCGCCGGAGAGCGGGTCCAGCGCGGCGGCGCGGCCCAGGGCGATGAGCGCCTCGCCCCAGCGGCCCAGGCGGCGGTGCGCCTGCGCCAGCAGGGTGTAGATCTCCGGCCGGTCCGGGTGCGCGCGCGCCAGCTCGTCCAGGATGCGCCGCGCGCGGTCCGCCGCCCCGTCCGCCAGCGCCAGCTGCGCCTCGCCCAGGGCGTCGCGCAGGGGGCGCTCCATCGGCACGGCGGGGGCGGGCTGCGGCGCCTCTTCCAGGATGTCGACGACGCCGGTCGCGACCAGGCCGTAGGCGATCTTGGCCACCTCGAAGTCGCTGCGCCCCAGCGCCGACGCGATCAGCTTGAGCGGCCGCTGCCCGTCGATCTCCGCCAGCACCTCCCACTCGGTGGGGTGCAGGTCCAGCGTGGGCCCGTCCGGAGAGTCGGCGACGAGGACGGGGATCACCCCCATGTGCGGGATCTTGGTCTCCAGCGTGGACCACTCGTCCACCCGCCGCGCCGCCTCCATCAGCAGCGACTCGGTGCTCACGCGCACGCCCACGTTGCCGTTGGGCGCCGGCGGACCCTCCTCGAAGCGGAAGTAGCCCTCCTTCCACTGGATGAGCTCGAAGACGATCTCCTGGATCTGGAAGCGCAGCTGGCGGCGGACGTCGTCCTCCGTCACCACCCCCTGCTCCACCAGCACCGTCCCCAGCGCGCGGCCGGGCGCCTGCTGCTGCGCGCGCCGGGCGGCCTGGATCTGCGCCTCCGTCACCTTGCCGGCCCGCAGCAGCAGGTGGCCCAGCCGCTCGTGCGCCTGTCCCAGCTCCGCGCCCACCACGGCGCCGCGGTCGAAGCGCACCAGCGCCGGCCGGTGCCGCCCGCCCTCCGGGGCGATGGAGAGCGTCCCCGTCTTGCGCGACAGGTCCAGCAGCTGAAAGACATCCGTGAGCGCCAGCTCGCGCAGCGGCCCCTCGATCGCCATCGCCTACACCCCCGCGCCGGCGCCGGAGTGGAACACCCGCGCCATGTCCAGCGCCATCGCCACGTTCTGCCGCGCAGGCTCCGCGTAGGGCCCGCCGGGGTCCGCCTCCACCGCGCGCCGCCAGTGCTCGATGGCCTCGCGGAAGCGCCGCTCCGCCGCGGCCACCACGCCCAGGTGGAAGTGCGCGTCCGCCCGGTCGGGGTCGAAGCGCAGCACCCGGACGAAGGCGCGGCGGGCGTCGTCCTGGCGCCCGTCCTCCGCCAGCACCTGCCCCAGCAGCACCAGCGCCTCGAAGTGGTAGGGATCGGCCGCCAGCAGGTCAACCAGCGCGTCCACCGCGTCGCCGGTCCGTCCGGCGCGGCGGAAGGCGTCCGCCAGCAGGAAGGCGGCGTCGGAGTACGTCGGGAGCACCTCCAGCGCGGCGCGGCACTCCGCCACCGCCTCGTCCACGCGGCCGGCGGCGAGGAGAAGCCGGCCCAGCTCCAGCCGCGCGGCCACGAAGTCGGGGTCCAGCTGCACCGCGCGGCGCAGCGCCCGCTCCGCGTCCGCCCAGCGCCCCGCGGCCGACGCCGCGCGGCCCAGGTGGCGCAGCAGGCCCGGGTCGCGGGGGGAAAGCTCGCAGGCGCGGGACAGGACGTGCATCGCCGCTTCCGCCTCGCCCTGGGCCAGCAGCACCTCGCCCAGCACCTGCAGGTTCTCCAGGTGGTCCGGCTCGTTCGCCCGCACCTCCTCCGCCGCCTCGCGCGCATCCTCGAGTCTGCCCAGGCGCTGCAGGGCGCGGGCGCGGCCGGCCAGGGCGCGGGCGTGGTCCGGGGACCAGGGCTGCCCCTCCAGCCGCGCGTGCGCCGCGTCGAAGCGCTCCAGCGCCTCGCCGTCCAGCCCCTGGCGCAGGAAGATGTGCGCGGTGAGCAGCGCCGCCTGCACGGGATCGGCCCCGGCCACGGCGACGCGGCGGATCTCCGCCAGCGCGCGATCGAGGAGGCCCTTCGACAGGTAGTCCTCCGCCAGCGCGAAGGCGTCCGCCGCCGGCTCCGGCTCCTCCTCCGGCGCCGCGGGCTGCAGTTCCGCGAAGATGGAGTCGAGCGCCCCCTCCTCGAAGGAGAAGCTCTCCACCCCGCGGTCCTCGCCGCTGATGCGCTCCGCCGCGTCCAGCTCCGGCGCCAGCACCTCGGCGTACTCGAACTGCAGGTCGATCGCCAGCTTGTAGCGCGGCGTGGTGTAGTAGGGGTTCAGCTCCAGCGCGCGCTTGGTCTCGCGCAGCGCCCCCTCGAAGTCGCCCAGGTTGGAGAGGACGAAGGAGAGGTTGTAGCGCGCCTCGGCGTGGTCCGGGTCCGCCTCCACCGCGCGGACGAAGGCGTTGCGCGCCTCCTCGTAGCGCCGCGTCTCCATCAGCACCGCGCCGATGCCGTTCCACGCCGCCGCGGCCTCGGGGTTCGCCCGCAGCGCGGCGCGGTAGGCGTCCAGCGCGGCGCCGTGGCGGCCGCGGCGCAGGTACATCAGCCCCCGGTTGCACCAGGCGTCGGTGAACCCCGCGCGCAGCGTCACCGCCTCGCGGAACGAGGCCTCCGCGCCGTCGGGATCGCCGCGGTGCAGGCGGACGACGCCCAGGTTGTTCCACGCCAGCGGGTACGCGGGGTCCATCTCCAGCGCGCGCCGGTAGCTGGTCTCGGCGTCGTTGATCGCCCCCGACTGGTGGAGGCAGACGCCCCGCTCGTTCCACAGCTTGGGGCTCTTCTCGTCCTCCGCCAGCAGGCGGTCGTACAGGTCCAGCGCCTGCCCCGCCTTTCCCTGGAGGAGGTAGACCTCCGCCATGGCCTGGCGGGTGAGCCCCGGCTCCTCGCCCGCGTCCAGGGCGCGGGTGAACTCGCGCAGCGCCTCCTCGTACAGCCCCTTCTGCCGGAAGGCGATCCCCAGGTTGTAGTGCGCCAGCACCTCGCCCGTCGCGACCTCGGGACGGCGCACGCGCCCGCCCACCAGCTCCTGGTAGCGCGCGGACGAGTAGCGGTCCAGCGACAGGTTGGTCTGCGCCTTGGCGTAGTTGGGGTTGAGCTGCGTGGCGCGGCGCGAGTGGGCGGCGGCCCTCTCCATGTCGCCCATGTCGCCGTGCACGAAGGCCAGGACGTAGTGCGCGTCCGCCAGCTCGGGGTTGAGCTCGATGGCGTGCGTCAGCTCGCGCAGCGCCTCCTCGTTGAGGCCGCGGTTGTAGTAGAGCTCGCCCAGGGAGAAGTGCAGGACGGCGCTCTCGGGGTCCATCCGCAGCGCCTGCTGGAACCACTCCATGGCCGCCTCGAAGTGGCCGGCCGCCTTTTCCGCCTGGCCCAGCTGGATGAGCGTGGCCAGGTCGTCCTGGTCCACGGCCAGGACGCGCTTGAGCTCGGCGACCGCGCCCGCGCTGTCGCCGGTGTTCAGGTAGGCGCGGGCCAGGCGGCGGCGCGCGTCGCTGTCGGTGGGGTCTTCGCGCAGCCGCTCGCGCAGCTCGCTGATGAGCCGGTCGTAGAACCCGGTGTTGAAGTAGGCGATCTCCAGGTTGCGCTGGGCAACCTGCATCTTGGGGTCGATGGCCAGCGCCCGCTGGAACTGGGCGATGGCCTCCTCGTACATCCCCTTGTTGAAGTAGAGGACGCCCAGGTTGTTGTGCGCGCCCGCGTCGGCCGCGTCGATGCGCTGGGCGAACCCGCGGAGGATGCGGAGGTCCCGCTCCGAGTGCGGCGGCCGGGCGGCCGCTTCGGGGGCGGCGGGTTCCGTCACTTCAGGCAAGACGGATGGATTGCAGGATGATCTGCAGCGACTCCACGTCGGGGAGCAGCAGGAACTGCCCCATCACCTTGTCCTCGGCGTCCATCTGGAACTCGGTCTGGATGCAGAACACCACGTCGCGCTCGTGGCCGAAGTTGGTGTACGCCGTGGTCATCACCGCCCCGCACAGGTCGATGACCAGCGAGGGAACGGAGGGAAGGAGCATGAGCCCCATGAAGTCGCTGATGGCGTTCATGTAGGCGGCGCTCAGGATGTTGCCGGCCTCCTTGATGGCGCTCTGCTCCAGCTCGCCGAAGACGTGCGCGCTCCCCTTCGGCCGGTGCAGGAGCATCTCGGCCAGGCGCATGGCCGCCGGGCGGGGGAAGATGAGGAGGGTGCGGCCGGTGAGGTCGCCCAGCATGTGCATCAGCACGGCGGCCACCACCTCGTCGGCGTTGCCGATGACGTCGGGGACGTCCTCCAGCGCCACCACCTGCAGGCGGGGGACGTTGATCATGATGCGGGTGTTGGTCATCTGCGAGAGCGCCGTGGCCGCGTGCCCCGCGCCCATGTTGGACACCTCGCGAAGCCCGTCCAGCTGCACGGCCTGCAGTTCCCGCAAGTCGATCGTCATCGGACGTCAGTCCCGTTGGTCAGTTCACGTGCCGCGTGGGGGCCCCTCCCCCGGCCCCTCCCCGCGCAAACTGCGCGCGGAGAGGGGAGAATCCGATCCCGTTTCGGCGGTCTCCCGCTGCGACCGCGGGGGACCCTCACCCCGCTCGTCGCCTCGCGACCCTCTCCCGCAAGCGGGAGAGGGCATACACGTCGCACCCGCCGCCCGCGCGCTCCGGCGCCGTTCTCCCTCCCCCGCGCGGTTTGCGGGGGAGGGCCGGGGAGGGGGGCGCCTGCGAGCGCAGACCGCACCCCGTCGAAGCACCCGATCCCCCGCCCACAGTCCGCGAAGGCGGACTTCGCGACGTTCCAGCGGCGAATTCATTCGCTCCTGGGGCGGACGGCGTGAGCCCTGTCCGCCACCCGCGGCCCCGTCGCGTCCCGGGCAAGATCCTTCGGTCGCCGTCCGTCCCTGTGCCCCTCCGCCGGCTCCGCGTGACGGCTCCCTCGGGAAGACAACGCCCGGGACGCGGGCAGATCACGCCGTTGCCGCCCTCCGGTGCCGTTCTCCCTCCCCGCACAGTTTGCGGGGGAGGGCCGGGGAGGGGGGCGCCGGCGAGCGCTGGCCGCACCCCGTCGAAGCACCCGATCCCCCGCCCCGGCCAGTCCGCGCAGGCGGACTTCGCGACGTTCCAGCGGCGAATTCATTCGCTCCTGGGGCGGACGGCGTGAGCCCTGTCCGCCGCCCACGGCCCGTCGTGTCCGAGACAAGATCCTTCGGTCGCCGTCCGGCCCTGTGCCCTCCGCCGGATCCGCGTGACGGCTCCCTCAGGAAGACAACGCCCGGGACGCGGGCAGATCACGCCGTTGCCGCCACTCCGGGGCCGTTCTCCCTCCCCCGCGCGCTTTGCGGGGAGGGCCGGGGAGGGGGGCGCCGGCCGGTCGAAGCGCCCTACCCCGCCTGCGCGGCGGCGCCCAGGAGGCTGCCGGCGTCCAGGATGAGCGCGGGGCGGCCGTCGGAGAGGATGGTGGCGCCGCTGAACAGGCGCAGCGTGTCGGCAGTGGCGTCGAACGCCTTCACCACGATCTCCTGCTGCCCCAGCAGCTGGTCCACCTCCAGCCCCACCCGCTGCTCCCCCACCTCCAGGATCACCGCCGCGCGCTTCCCCTGCGCCGGCACGCCGTTGGTCCCCAGGAGCTTCCGCAGCGAGTGCAGCGGGATCACCTCGTCGCGCAGGTAGGCCACCGGGCGCCCCTTCACCGCGCCGATCTCCTCCGGCTGCAGGTGCACCGTCTCGCCCACGTGCGTCAGCGGGAGCGCGTAGGTGTCGCCGCTCTGGCGCACCAGCAGCGCGCGGACGATGGCCAGCGTCTGCGGCAGCTGCAGCGTCATGCTGGTGCCCTGCCCCGGCTGGCTGGCGATCTCCAGCATGCCGCCCAGCGCGCGCACGCGCGTGGCGACGACGTCCAGTCCCACGCCGCGGCCGGAAACGTCCGTCACCGTCTCCGCGGTGCTGAAGCCGGGGCGGGTGATGAGCCGCGCCACGTCCTCGTCGCCCATCCCCCGCGCCTCTTCCGCGGTAATGAGCCCCTGCGCCAGCGCCCGCGCCAGCACCTTCTCCCGCTGGATGCCGCGGCCGTCGTCCTCCACCCGGATGACGATGCGGCTGCGCTCGCGGGCGGCGGACAGGCGCAGCGTTCCCGTCTCCGGCTTTCCCGCCGCGCGCCGCTCGGCGGGGGACTCGATGCCGTGGTCCAGCGCGTTGCGCAGCAGGTGGACGAGGGGGTCGCCGATCTCGTCGAGCATCGAGCGGTCCAGCTCGATCTCCTTCCCCTCGATCACGAAGTCCACGCGCTTGCCCAGCGCCCGCGCCGCGTCGCGCACCAGGCGCGGAAAGCGGTCGAACACCTGCCACACCGGGGCCATGCGGGCCTGCATGATCTCGTCCTGCAGCTCGCCGATGAGCCGCGAGGCCTGGTCGATGGCGTCCGCCAGCTCCGGCTCCGCGCCGCCTGCCAGCCGCCGCATGCGGTCGCGGACGATGACCAGCTCGCCCACCCCGTTCACCAGCGCGTCCAGGCGGCGCAGGTCAACCCGGATGTTGCGCGCCCGCGTGGCCGCGCCGGACTGCCCGGTGACGGTGACGTCGCCGGCGTCCTGTCCGGCGGCGGGGGAGTCGATCAGCCCCTCGGCGATCTCCACCTCGCGGATCTCGCCGGCCGCCCGCAGCGCCTCCTCGATCTGCTGGACGGGGACGGTGGAGCGCAGGACGAAGCGGACGGTGCCCCCGAAGCCGTCCTCCTGCATGGCCGCCTCGGACGGCTCCAGGCTGGTGACCTCGCCCAGGGCGCGGGCGGCGCGCACGGCCATGAAGGCGCGCACCCCGGGAAGCGGGCTGGCGGGATCGACGGTGACGCGCACGCGCATGGCCGGCGCCTCGTCCTCCCCGGCCTCCTCGTCCGCCGGGACGGGCGCGTCCAGCGCGAGCGTCGCCTGCGAAGTCCCTCCGGTGCCGCCCGCCAGCGCCCGCAGCCGCGCGACCACCGGCGCCACCCCCGCGTCGTCGTCGCCCTCTTCCACGGCCAGCTCGATGCCGACCTCCAGGGCGTCGCAGGCGGCGAAGAGCGCGTCCACCAGCGCGGCGTCGGGGATCATGCGCCCCTGCCGCACGCGGTCCAGCAGGTCTTCCATCTCGTGGGCCAGGTCCGCCACGGCGCGGTAGCCCATGGTGGCGGACATCCCCTTGATGGTGTGGACGGCGCGGAACAGCCCCTCCACCGCCTCCCTGGAGCGCGGGTCGCCCTCCAGGGTGAGCAGCAGGTGGTTGATCGCGGAGACGTGCTCGCGGGATTCGCTGAGGAAGAGTTCCGCGTACTGCGAGAGCTCCATCAGTCGCGCCGGTCGGAGAAAAGAAGTACCTAGTACCGAGTCCCTGGTGCCAGGTAGAACCGCTGGGCACTAGGCACTAGGTACTTGGCACCTTCACCCCAGCACCCGCTGCACCGCCTCCAGCACCCGCGACGGCTGGAACGGCTTGACCACGAAGTCCTTGGCGCCGGCCTGGATGGCCTCGATCACCAGCGCCTGCTGGCCCATGGCGCTGCACATCAGGATGCGGGCGCCCGGGTCCTCCTTCACGATCTCGCGCACGGCGTCGATGCCGCCCATGTCCGGCATCACGATGTCCATCGTCACCAGGTCGGGCTTGTGCTGGCGGTACTTCTCGACCGCCTGGACGCCCGTCTCGGCCTCGGCGACGATCTGGAACCCGGCCTGGGTGAGGATGTCGCCGATCATGGTCCGCATGAAGATGGCGTCGTCGCAGATCAAGACGGTCTGGCTCATTGCGCTTCCGTTGGGGGTGCCGGGTTCGTTGCTCAGGTGCCCGGGTCAGGCAGACAGGATGGGGGCGATGATCTCGTCGGGGTCCACGGCCACGAACAGCTCGCCGCCCGTTTCGCCCACGCCGCGCAGGTAGGACCGGTCGATGCGCAGCGCCCGCAGCGCGTCGGCCGCGTCCTGGAGCGCCGCCGGGTCCACGTCCACGATGCGCGCCACCTCTTCCACCGCCAGGCCGGCCAGCTTTCCCCGGTGCTCCACGATGACGATGCTGTGGTCCGGGTTGGCCGACGCGGGGGAAAGGCGAAGGCGGGCGCCCAGGTCGATGACCGTGACGATGCGCCCGCGCAGGTTGATCAGCCCGCAGACGTGCGCACCGCTTCCCGGGAGCGGCGTGTACGGCCGCGCGGGAATGATCTCGCGGATGCGCTCGATCGCGACGGCGAAGCGGTGATCGCCCACCACCAGCAGCGCCATGCGCTCCAGAACGACGTCATCCGCGGATTCCCCGGCCGGTACCGCCTGCGTGTCGGTTGGGAACATCAGCGCCCTGAGATGTCGCCTTGGAGGTGAGCCGACAGTATAGCGGGGGCGCGGTGTGGCGGTCAAGAAAGCGCGAGGCGGCGGGGAAAAGCGGGCGGGTGGGTGATGGGGTGATGGGGTGATGGGGGTACAAACCGGGTAGATTGTTTACAGATCAATCCGGGAGGATCGTTGACAGTCAGAGATTAACGTGCATGGCACACCAAGGAGGTGAGTCATGCCCTGGCTGCAGACGAATCCG
>DATAAG010000642.1:0-11520 GCA_036260235.1 Longimicrobium sp. | reverse complement strand
GCGACGAGCCGGCGGCCGCCGGACGGGTCCAGCCGCGCCGTCACCGTGGCCTGGCGCACCCCCGCGCACGCCAGCAGCGCCGCCTCCACCTCGCCGGGCTCGATGCGGAAGCCGCGGATCTTCACCTGCTCGTCGGTGCGGCCCAGGAACTCGACGGTGCCGTCGTCGCGCCAGCGCACGCGGTCGCCGGTGCGGTAGACGCGCTCCACGTGGCCGTGGATCTCCACCTCCACGAAGCGCTCCGCCGTCAGCTCCGGCCGGCCCACGTAGCCGATGGCCAGGCCGTCGCCCGCGGCGCACAGCTCGCCGGGGACACCCACGGGCACCGGGCGCATCGCCGCGTCCAGCACGTAGACGCGCGTGTTGGCGACCGGCCGGCCGATGGGGATCGACCCCCGCTCCACGTCCTCCGGGCGGATGTCGTGGCAGCAGGTGAAGGTGGTGTTCTCCGTCGGCCCGTAGCCGTTGATCAGCCGCAGGTGCGGAAAGCGCTCCAGCACCCGGCCCACGTGCGCGGGCGACAGGACGTCGCCGCCGGCCAGCAGCTGCCGCAGCCCGCCGAGCGACTCCAGTTGCTCGTCCACCATCTGGTGGAAGAGGCCCGCCGTCAGCCAGAGCGCCGTCACCCCCTCCGCCCGAAGGATGGCGCCCAGCTCCTCCAGCGTCGGCGTCTGCGGGGGATGGACCACGAGCCGGCCGCCGTTCAGCAGCGGCCCCCACAGCTCCAGCGTGGAGGCGTCGAAGGCCAGCGGCGCCAGCTGCAGGAAGACCTGATCCGCCCCGAACTCCGCGAAGTGGGTGTTGCGCACCAGGCGCACGACCGCGCGGTGCGGCACGGCGACGCCCTTCGGCCGGCCCGTCGATCCCGAGGTGAACATCACGTACGCCTCGGACTCCGCCGTGGCGCCCGCGTCCACCGGCGCCGCCATCCCGCCGATCGCATCTTCCGCCAGCGAGACGACCCGTCCCGCGAAGGACGCGAGCGACTCCGGCACCGCGTCGCGCACCACCAGGACGGAGATCGCGGCGTCCTCCATCATCCCCGCCAGCCGGTCCGCGGGATACGCGGAATCCAGCGGCACGTACGAGGCGCCCGCCTTCAGCACGGCCAGGATGGCGGCCGGCACCTCCAGCGACCGCTCCAGCGACAGCCCCACGCGGTCGCCCGCGCGGACGCCGGCCGCCGCCAGGGCGCCGGCCAGCGCGTCCGAGCGCGCGTCCAGCTGCGCGTACGTCAGCGTCTCGCCATCGAAGGTCACCGCGACGGCGTCCGGCGTGGCCGCGGCCTGCGCGGCGAAGAGCGAATGGATCGTCGCGTCGCGCGGGTAGGCGGTCGCGGTGGAGGCGCCGTCCGCCTCGCCGGCGTGGACGAGGGAGATCTCCGACAGGCGCCGCTCCGGGTGCCGCGCCGCCTGCTCCACCACGCGGGCGAAGTGCGACACCAGCCGCTCGGCCGTGGAGGCGTCGAAGAGGTCGGTGTCGTACTCCAGCGCGACGGCCAGGCCGTCCGTCCGCTCGCCCAGCACCAGGTTCAGGTCCCAGCGCGCCACCGGCCGCTCCACCTCCACCGGCGCCACCTCCAACCCCGGCAGGCGGATCGCCGCCCGCCCCAGGTTCTGGTAGGTGAAGCCCGCCTGGAAGATCGGCGACCACCCGCCGGCCCGCTCCGGGTTCAGCTCGTCCACCAGCCGCTCGAAGGGCAGCTCCTGGTGCGCGTAGGCGCCCAGCGTCGCCTCGCGCACCCGGGCGACCAGCTCCAGGAAGGTCGGGTCGCCGGAGAGGTCGGTCCGCAGCGGGAGGGTGTTGACGAAGAAGCCGATCAGCCCCTCCAGCTCCGCGTGCGTGCGCCCGGCGATCGGGCTGCCGACCACCACGTCGTCCTGGCCGGCGTGCCTGCCCAGGAGGACGGCGTACGCCGCCAGCAGCACCATGAACGGCGTGGCGTCCGCCCCCGCGGCCACCGCCTGCACGGCCTCGAACGCCTCGCGCGGCAGGACGGCGCGGTGCATGGCGCCGTGGTGGCGGCGCGCGGCGGCGCGCGGGCGGTCGGTGGGCAGCTCCAGCAGCTCCGGGGCGCCGGCCAGCCGCTCCTTCCACCACCCCAGCTGCCGCTCCATCTCGCCGTCCGCCAGGTGGCCGCGCTGCCACACCGCGAAGTCCGCGTACTGCACCGGCAGCGGCGGCAGCGGCGACGCCTCGCCGCGGGTGAAGGCGTCGTAGAGCGCGGTGAGCTCGCGGTAGAGCACGCCCAGGCTCCACCCGTCGCTCACCGCGTGGTGCATGGAGAGCAGGAGGACGTGGTCGTCCGCCGCGCGGCGGAAGAGGTGGGCGCGGAAGAGCGGCCCGCGGGCCAGGTCGAAGGGGTGCGCGGATTCCTCGCGCAGGCGCAGCATCAGCTCGCCCTCGTCCCCCACCTCCTCCACCGCCAGCCGGAAGCCGCCGGCGGGCGCGATCACCTGCAGCGGCTCGGGATCCGCCGCCGCGAAGGTCGTCCGCAGCACCTCGTGCCGGGCGACGATCTCCGCCAGCGCCCGCTCCAGCGCCGCGGAATCCAGCTCCCCCGTGAGGCGCAGCGCCGCGGGGACGTTGTAGACGGTGCCGCCCGGGTGCAGCTGGTCCAGGAACCAGAGCCGCTTCTGCGCGAAGGAGAGGGGCGGCGGCGAGGTCCGGTCCACGGGGACGACGGCCCGCTCGGCGGAGGGCGCGCCGCCGCCCACCCGCTCCGCCAGCCCCGCGACGGTCGGGTGCTCGAAGAGGGCGCGCAGCGGCAGGTCCACGCCGAACGCCTGGCGCACGCGGGCCGCCACGCGCGTGGCCAGCAGCGAGTGCCCGCCCAGCGCGAAGAAGGAGTCGTGCACCCCCACGCGCTCCGTCCCCAGCACGTCGGCGTAGATGGCCGCCAGCACCTCTTCCGCCGGGGTGCGGGGCGCCACGTACGCCTCCGCCGCGTCCGCGAAGTCCGGGTCGGGGAGCGCGAGCCGGTCCACCTTCCCCGTGGTGGTCAGCGGGAGCTCGGGGAGGAGGGAGAAGGCGCCCGGGACCATGTACTCCGGCAGCCGGTCCCGCGCGAACGCCGCCAGCTCCGCGGGCGTGGGCGACGCCCCCGCCGCGGGGACGATCCACGCCACCAGCCGGCGGTCCGCCCGCTCGCCGCGCACGCCCACGGCCGCGTTCAGCACGGCCGGGTGGGCGCGGAGGACCGCCTCCACCTCGCCCGGCTCGATGCGGAAGCCGCGCACCTTCACCTGGTGGTCGGCGCGGCCCAGGTACTCGATCTCGCCGCTGGTGAGCCAGCGGGCGCGGTCGCCGGTGGCGTACATCCGCGCCCCCGGCGCGCCGAAGGGGTCCGGGAGGTAACGCTCCGCCGTCATCCGCGGCTGCGCCAGGTAGCCGCGCGACACGCCGCAGCCGGCCACGTACACCTCGCCCACGGCGCCGGCGGGGAGCGGCCGCAGGTGCGCGTCCAGCACGTACGCGCGCCGCCCCCACAGCGGCCGGCCGATGGTCACCCGCTCCCCGGCGGCCAGCCGCGCCTCCGTGGAGTACGTGGTGTCCTCGGTGGGACCCCAGTAGTTGTTGATCTCCGCCACGCCGGCCGCGGCCAGCCCGCGCGCCAGGTCCGGCGGCACCGGCTCGCCGCCCAGGTTCATCCGCCGCAGGGTGGACGGGATCGCCCCCAGCGCCAGCAGCTCCTGCGCGGCGGTGGGCACCATGCTGGCCTGCACGATCCCGGCGTCCGCCGGCAGCTCCGCCAGCGAGAGGGCGTTCTGCACCAGCACCAGCGTCCCGCCGCCGGCCAGGGTGAAGTGCACCTCCGCCACGTGCACGTCGAAGCAGATCGACGTCGACCCCAGCACCTTCTCCCCCTCGCCGAGCGGGAAGCGGGCGCGCATCCACGCCAGGAACGCCGCCACCCCGCCGTGCCGGATCATCACCCCCTTGGGCGTGCCGGTGCTGCCGGAGGTGTAGATGACGTGCGCCAGCGTGTCCGGGTCGATGTCGATCGCCGGGACGGCGGTGGGCGCGCGCGCGATGGTCTCCCGCACCTCCGGGTGGTCCAGCGGCAGCGCCGGGCAGGGGAGGTCGACGGACGACGCCGTAGAGGCGTGCGCGATGAGCAGCGCCGCCTCCGCGTCCCCCAGCACCCGGGCGACGCGCTCGGGCGGAAAGTGCGGCTCCAGCGGCACGTACGCGGCGCCGGTCCGCAGCACGCCGACGAGGGTGGCGATCAGCTCCGGCGTGCGCGGCAGGCAGACGCCCACCCGCGACTCCGGGCCGATCCCCAGCGCCCGCAGGTGGTTGGCGATGCGGCCGGAGCGCGCGTCCAGCTCCGCGTAGGTGATGCGCTCGCCCCCGTGCTCCAGCGCAACGGTGTGCGGCGTCCGCGCCACCGCCACGGCGAAGTGCGCGGGGAAGCCGGGAAGGGAGGCCGGCAGCGGGTCGCCCTGCTGCCACCGCTCCACCAGCGCGCGGTCCTCGTCGGTCAGCAGCGGGAGGGCGGAGACGCGCGCGTCGGGGTTCGCCGCGGCGGCCTGCAGCAGCACCCGCAGCTGGCCCAGGAGCCGGCGGATGGTGGAGGCGTCGAAGAGGGCGGTGCGGTAGAAGAGCGCCAGCTGCAGCCCGTCGCCGCCCTCCACGGCCGCCAGCGTCAGGTCGTGCTTGGCGGCGGCGGCGCTCAGGGGCATCCGCTCCGCCTGCACGCCGGGCATGGACAGCGCCCCCTCTTCCACGTTCTGCAGGACGAAGAACGCCTGGAAGACGGGCGAGTGGGTGAGGCTGCGCTCCGGCGCCACCTCTTCCACCAGCCGCTCGAAGGGGAGGTCCTGGTGCGCGTACGCCTCCAGCGTGGTCTCGCGGACGGCGTGCAGCAGCCGGCGGAAGGGGGGGTCGCCGGAGAGGTCGGTGCGCAGCGCCAGCGTGTTGACGAAGAAGCCGATCAGCCGCTCCGTCTCCGTGCGCGTGCGCCCGGCGATCGGGCTCCCCACCACCACGTCGTCCTGGCCGGAGCAGCGCGCCAGCAGCGTCTGCCACGCGGCCAGCAGCACCATGAACATCGTGGCGCCCTCGCGCCGGGCCAGCGCGGCCAGCGCCTCCGAGACCTCCGGCGGCAGCGCCAGGTGCTCGCTGGCCCCGGCGTCGTCCTGGCCCACGGCGCGCGGGCGGTCCAGCGGCAGCTCCAGCACGGCGGGGGCGCCGGCCAGCCGCTCCTTCCACCACGCCAGCTGCCGGTCCATCTCCCCCGCGGCCAGGTGCTCGCGCTGCCAGAGGGCGTAGTCGGCGTACTGGATCGGCAGCTCCGGCAGCGGCGAGGGCAGCCCCTGGCGGAAGGCGCCGTAGAGGGCGGACAGCTCGCCGTACAGCACGGCCATGCTCCACCCGTCGCTGACCGCGTGGTGCAGGTTCAGCAGGAGCAGGTGGTCGTCGCCCGCCAGGCGGAAGAGGAGCGGGCGGAAGAGCGGCCCGCGCGCCAGGTCGAAGGGGCGCCGCGCCTCTTCGCGGGCGCGCCGCAGCATCTCGTCCTCGTCGGCGACCGGCTCCACGGGGAGCGGGAGCGGCCCGGCGGGGGCGATCACCTGCACCGGCTCGCCGCCGGCTTGCGCGAAGGTGGTGCGCAGCACCTCGTGGCGGCGCACGATCTCCTCCACCGCGCGCTCCAGCGCGGGGACGTCCAGCGCGCCGCGCAGCCGCAGCGCCACGGGGACGTTGTACGCGCTGCCGCCCGGCTCCAGCTGCTCCAGGAACCAGAGGCGCTGCTGCGCGAAGGAGAGCGGGAGCGCCTCGTCGGCGTACTCGTCCTCCTCGTCCGCTTCCCACGCCTCCTCCGCCTCCGCCGGGAGAGCGAGGGCGTCCACGGCGCCGGCTTCCCACGCCTCCAGCGCCTCGCGCTCCTCGTCCGAGGCCAGCTCCACGGCGCCCGGCCGCGCGTCCGGGTCGCCCGCGACGGTCTGCAGCAGGGCGCGGAAGTGGCGCAGCAGGCGCTCGATGGTGGACGCCTCGAAGAGCTGCGTGCTGTACTGCACGCCGCCGTGGATGCTGCCGTCGGGGTGCTCCGCCAGCTCCACCGCCAGGTCGAACTTGGCCGTCCAGCGGTCCACCTCCAGCCGGCTCGCCCGCACCCCTTCCAGCGCGGGGCCGGCGGCGGGAACGCCCAGGCTGAAGACCACCTGCACGACGGGGCTGTAGCTGAGGGTGCGGTCCGGCCGCAGCTCCTCCACCACCCGCTCGAAGGGCGCCTGCGCGTGCGCCAGCGCCGCCAGCGCCTCCGCGCGGACGCGGCCCAGCAGCTCGCGGTAGGTGGGATCGCCCGACAGGTTGGTGCGCAGCGCCAGGATGTTGGCGAAGAAGCCGATCAGCCCCTCCGTCTCCGCCTGGTCGCGCCCGGCCACCGCCGTCCCCATCACCACGTCCTCCTGCCCGGACCAGCGGGCAAGGAGCGCCGTCCACGCGGCCAGCAGCCCCATGAAGAGGGTGGCGCCCTCCCCGTTGGCCACGGAGCGCAGCGTATCGACCAGCTCCGCCGGCAGCACGACCGGGGACTGCGCGCCGCGGTAGGAACGCGCGGCCGGCCGCGGGTGGTCGGTGGGCAGCTCCAGCAGCGGCGGGGCGCCCGCCAGGTGGTCCCGCCACCAGGCCAGCTCCGCCTCCAGCGCCTGGCCCTGCAGCTCCTCGCGCTCCCAGGCGGCGTAGTCCACGTACTGGATCGGCAGCTCCGGCAGCGGCGCGGGCTCGCCGCGCAGCGAGGCGGCGTAGAGGACGCCCAGCTCCTGGTAGAGCACGCGCATGCTCCACCCGTCGCCCACGATGTGGTGCAGGGTGATGACCAGCACGTGGTCGTCCGCCGCCAGCCGCAGCAGGCGCGGGCGAAAGAGCGGGCCGCGCGCCAGGTCGAACGGGCGGTCCGCCTCTTCCTCCGCCACCCTGCGCGCGGCGCCGACCCGCTCCCCGGCGGGGAGGCCGTCCAGCGCCGTCACCTCCAGCCGCGCCCCGGCGGAGGGGGCGATCACCTGCACCGGCGCGCCGTCGGCCAGGTCGAAGGTGGTGCGCAGCGCCTCGTGGCGGAGCACCAGCGCGTCCACCGCGGCGCCCAGCGCGCCCTCGTCCAGCGGGCCGGCCAGCCGCCAGGCGGCGGAGATGTTGTACGCGGGGCTCTCCGGCTCCAGCTGGTGCAGGAACCAGAGCCGCTCCTGCGCGAACGACGCCGCGGCGACGTACGAGCCGGGAACCGGCTGGTGCGGCGCGGCGTGCGTCTCCTCCGCGGAAGGCCCGGCGGCGCGCACGCGCTCCACCCGGGCGGAGAGCGCGGCCAGGGTGGGATGCTCGAAGATGGCGCGCAGCGGCAGCTCGCAGTGGAACAGGTCGCGGATGCGCGACAGCACGCGCGTGGCCAGCAGGGAGTGCCCGCCCAGCGCGAAGAAGTCGTCCCGCGCGCCCACGCGCTCGATCCCCAGCACCTCCGCCCAGATCGCCGCCAGCGCCTCCTCCACCGGCGTGCGCGGCGCGACGTACGTCTCGGCCCCTTCGCTCCAGTCCGGCTCCGGCAGCGCCAGGCGGTCGATCTTCCCCGAGGTGGTGAGCGGGAAGGCGTCGAGGACGGCGAACGCGCCCGGCACCATGTACTCCGGCAGCCGCTCGCGGACGAACGCCGCCAGGTCCGCGGACGACGGCGCGGCGCCCTCCGCTGGGACGACCCACGCCACCAGCCGCCGCGCGGCCCCCTCGCCGCGCACCCCGACGGCCGCGTTCAGCACGGCGGGATGCGCACGCAGCACGCCCTCCACCTCGCCGGGCTCGATCCGGAAGCCGCGCACCTTCACCTGGTGGTCCGCGCGGCCCAGGTACTCGAGCTCGCCCGAGGCCAGCCAGCGCGCGCGGTCGCCGGTGGCGTACATCCGCTCGCCCGGCGCGCCGAAGGGGTCGGGCAGGTAGCGCTCGGCCGTCATGTCCGGCCGCGCCAGGTACCCGCGCGACACGCCGCAGCCCGCGACGTACACGTCGCCGGCGACGCCCGCGGGCACCTGCCGCAGCTCCGCGTCCAGCACGTACGCCCGGCGCCCCGCCAGCGGCCGCCCGATGGTCACCGGCTCGCCCGCGAGCAGCACCGCCTCGGTGGAGTAGGTGGTGTCCTCGGTGGGGCCCCAGTAGTTGTTGATCTCCGCGACGCCGGCGTCGGCCAGCCCGCGCACCAGGTCCGCCGGGACCGGCTCGCCGCCCAGGTTCAGCCGCCGCAGCGAGGGCGGCATCGCGCCGAGCGCCAGCAGCTCCTGCGCGGCGGTGGGCACCATGCTCGCCTGCACGATCCCCGCGTCGGACGGCAGCTCCGCCAGCGCCAGGGCGTCGCGCACCAGCACCAGCGTGCCGCCGCCGGCCAGGGTGAAGTGCACCTCCGCGACGTGCACGTCGAACGACACCGAGGTGGAGCCAAGGACGCGCTCGCCAGGCGCCAGCGGGAAGCGGGCGCGCATCCACGCCAGGAACGCCGCCACGCCGCCGTGGCGGATCATCACGCCCTTGGGGGTGCCCGTCGATCCGGAGGTGTAGATGACGTGCGCCAGCGTGTCGGGATCGATCTCGATCGACAGCGCCGAATCCACCTCGCCCGCGATCGTCTCGCGCATCTCGGGGTGATCCAGCAGCAGCGCCGGGCACGGCAGGTCGGCCGATGCGGTCGGTCCGTGCGCGATCAGCAGCGCCGCCTCCGCGTCCGCCAGCACCCGGGCGATGCGCTCCGCCGGGAAGTGCGGCTCCAGGGTGACGTAGGCGGCGCCCGTCTTCAGCACGCCCAGCAACGCGACGACCAGCTCCGGCGTGCGCGGCAGGCAGACGCCCACGCGCGCCTCCGGGCCGATCCCCAGGCGCCGCAGGTGGTGCGCGAGGCGGTTGGAGCGCACGTCCAGCTCCGCGTACGTGACCCGCTCGCCCGCGTGCTCGATGGCGATGCCCGCAGGCATCGCGGCGGCGGTCGCGGCGAACAGCGCGGGGAAGGGGACGAGCTCCGCCGGGAGCGCCGGGCCGGACTGCCAGCCGGCGATCCGGGCGCGCTCCTCGTCCGCCAGCAGCGGCGCGGTGGCGGCGTCCGGCGCCCAGGCCGCGGGCGCCGAAGACTCCCCGCCGATCAGCTTCCCGGCGTCCGGCGTCATCGCGGCCTCCTGGTGCGGCATGGATGCATCGTGTTCGGCACGGTGACCGCGCGCGGCGCGGGGAAGGATCGGCGCGGCCGCGGCGGCTCCGCCGCCCTCGCGCAGGCGCTCCACTTCGGCCGCCAGCGCGGCCAGGCGGGAGTGCTCGAAGAGCGCGCGCAGCGGCAGCTCGCAGTGGAAGACCTCGCGGATGCGCGAGGCCACCCGGGTGGCCAGCAGCGAGTGCCCGCCCAGCGCGAAGAAGTCGTCCTCCGCGCCGACGCGCTCCGCGCGCAGCACCTCCGCCCAGATCCCCGCCATCACCTCTTCCGCCGGCGTGCGCGGCGCCACGTACGCCTCCGCGTCCGCCGCCGGCTCCGGCTCCGGCAGCGCCCGGCGGTCCACCTTGCCGTTGGGCGTCAGCGGCAGCGCCTCCATCGGGACGATGAAGGACGGCACCATGTAGTCCGGCAGCGTGCGCCGCAGCGCGTCCCGCAGCACCGCCGGCGGCGCCATCTCCTCGCCGACGACGTACGCCACCAGCCGCCTGCCGCCGGACGGGTCCGGCCGTGCCACCACCGTCGCCCGGCGCACGCCATCGCACGCCAGCAGCGCCGCCTCCACCTCGCCGGGCTCCACGCGGAAGCCGCGGATCTTCACCTGGTCGTCCACGCGGCCCAGGAACTCGATGGCCCCGTCCGCCAGCCGCCGCGCGCGGTCGCCGGTGCGGTACATCCGGGCGCCCGCCTCCGGCGCGAAGGGATCGGGGACGAAGCGCTCCGCCGTCATTCCCGGGCGGGCCAGGTAGCCGCGCCCCACGCCCACCCCGCCGATGAACAGCTCGCCCGGTGCGCCCACCGGCTGCTCCGCTCCGTACGCGTCCAGCACGTACACGCGCGAGCCGGCCAGCGGCCGCCCGAGCGGCAGCGTGCCGGAAGGGGATGGAGTGATGGAGTGATGGAGTGATGGAGTGACGGGATTCACCGGGTGCGTGAGAACGCCGACGGTGGTCTCCGTGGGGCCGTAGTGGTTCAGGATGCGCAGCTCCGGCGCGATCGCGCGGATCGAATCGATCCACTCCGCGCGGGACGCCTCGCCGCCCAGCACCAGGCGCCGGCGCGGCAGCACCGCGGCGGGATCGTGGGCGGAAAGGAGCGCGGCCAGGTGTGACGGGGTGATCTTCAGCACGTCCACCGGGGCGCGGCGCATCAGCTCCGCGAACGCCTCCGCGTCGGCGCCGCGCTCGTGGGTGACCACGTGCAGCGCGCCCCCCGTGCAGAGCGCCGGGAAGACGCTGGTGTGGCCCAGGTCCGCCGCCAGCGTGCTGACCGTCGCGTAGCTGGCCCCTTCGGGCAGCTCCAGCCGCGCCAGCACGCCGTCCACGTAGGACGCCAGCTGGCGGTGCTCGATCATCACCCCCTTGGGCCGGCCGGTGCTGCCGGAGGTGTAGATGACGTAGGCCAGCTGAGAGGGAACAGGGAACAGGGAACAGGGAATAGGGGGCGTCTCCGGGTGAGCGGAGATCGCGGAGGCGTCCTCGTCCAGCAGGACGAGGCGCGCGGGATGATCCCCGGCGGCGTCCGCCAGGTCGCGCGTGGTGAGGAGGACGGAGACGCCCGCGTCCGCCAGCGTCCCGGCGATGCGCTCCGCCGGCCAGGCGGGATCGGCGGCCACGTACGCGGCGCCGGCCTTCATCACCCCCAGCAGCGTGACGATCGCGTCCACGCCGCGCTCCAGGCAGATGCCCACTCGCGAATCGGGGCCGACGCCGAGCGAGCGGAGGTGGTGCGCCAGCCGGTTGGCGGCCGCGTTCGCCTCCGCGTACGTCAGCGCGCGCGCCTCGCAGACCACCGCCGGCGCGTCCGGCGTGCGCGCTGCCCAGTGCTCGAAGCGCTGCACCACCGTCCACCGCGGCGCCCCGGCGTCCGTGCGGTTCCACTCGGCCAGCAGGGCGCGCTCCTCCGCCGCCAGCAGCGGGACGCGCCAGGCGCGCTGGTCCGCGTCGGCCGCGAAGGCGTGCAGCAGCGCCTGCAGGTGGCCCAGCATCCGCTGCGCGGTCCGGGGGAGGAAGAGGTCCGTGGCGTACTGGATCACCAGCACCAGCCCCTGCGGCCGCTCCTCGGCGAAGAGCTGAAGGTCGAACTTGGTGTGCGCCCCGCCGCCCGCCAGCGGCTCGGCCACCACCCCCGGCAGCTCCAGCTGCAGCTTCCCCGCGTTCTGCAGGCTGAAGAGCACCTGGAAGAGCGGGGTGCGGCCCAGCGCGCGCTCCGGCGCCAGCTCCTCCACCAGCTTCTCGAAGGGAAGGTCCTGGTGCGCGTACGCGTCCAGGGTGGTCTGCCGCACGCGGCGCAGCAGCTGGCGCAGCGTGGGGTCGCCGGAGAGGTCCGTCCGCAGCGCCAGGGTG
>DATAAG010000641.1:0-1628 GCA_036260235.1 Longimicrobium sp. | reverse complement strand
CCGTCCGCCGCCTCCGCAATGCCCGCCGAACCCGGGCCAGCGAGTGTTCACCCGTTCAGGGCGTTGCATCGATGACGGCCAGCAGCCCTTCGCGGCCGTGCTCCAGGATGCGCCGGTCGCGGGTGACCAGCGCCGCGCCCGTGCGCCGCGCCGTGGCGATGAGGATGCGGTCCGCCGGGTCGCCGTGCACCCCGGTGAGGCCGGCGCTGTCCACCGCCACGGCCACGCTGAACTCCGTGAGCCGCAGCCCCGGCGCGGAGAACCCCCGCTGCACCCACTCGCGCACGTCCATCGACAGCCGCAGCCGCCCCCTGGCCTGCAGCATGGCCACCTCCCAGGCGGAGATGGTGGAGACCAGCACCGCCCCGCGCTTGCCGGCCTCCTGCACCGCCTCCACCGCTCCCGGCGCGATCTCGCCCAGCGCGCCGTCCATCAGCCAGATCCAGACGTGCGTGTCCAGCAGCACGGGCGGGCGCGGAAAGTCAGGCATCGGCGTCCCACTCCTCGCCGACGGGCGACACCAGGTCGCCGTAGTGCAGCACCGACCCCGCGACGTGGCCGATGAGCGAAGGCGGCTCCGGCTCGTAGGGCACCAGCCGGGCGACGGGCTTGCCGTAGCGCGTTACCACGTACTCGCCTCCCTGTTGATTGATGCGGTCGATGAAGCGAAGGCACTGGGCCTTGAACTCGCCGGCCGTGACCCAGTGCTCGATGGGCCGGGGCACGCCCCACTTCAGTGCGGCCTCGCGCACCCTGAGGGGCTTGCGGTTGTCGTGCTCCTCCTCGTTGGACATGGCTTTGCCTCCCCGTTTTGTGGTACAACATGATAAGCACAGGTCGTCCAGAGCGCAACATTTCACTTGCCGCCACAGGTGGTCACGCCAGCCGCTCCGCCAGGCGGATGGCGTCGAACGGCGCGTGCACCTTGGCGTCGTTGTCGAAGTACACGTACACGTCGCGGCCGCCCTGGCGGTCCGGGACGGGCGGAACCACGCACGTTGCGTCACCTGGCGCACACCCCATCCGCCACTCGCGGATGCGCGCGGCCCACCAGTCCAGCTGCGGGTCCGTGTAGCCGCTGGCGTACAGCTGCTCCGCCCCGTGCAGCCGCACGTACACGAAGTCCGCCGTCAGGTCCTCCGCGTACGGCCAGCGTCCGGCGGTGTCGGCGAAGACCAGCGCCGCGTCGTGGGCGCGCAGGAGGGAGATGAAGCCCTCGGAGAGAAAGCCGGGGTGGCGGATCTCGAAGGCGTGGCGGATGGGCCCCTGGTGCTCCGCGTCCGTCCACGCACGGCCCAGCAGCCGGTCGTCGTGTCCGTGGGCGAGCTCCGCGGCGCGCTCGTGCGTTCGCGGCAGCAGCTCCAGGAAGCGGGCGAACCGCTCCTCGTCGAAGGGCATTCGCTCCGGGAACTGCCAGAGGATGGGACCCAGCCTGTCCGCCAGCCGAAGGACGCCGGAGGCGAGGAAGTTCGCCAGCGCCGTCTCCACGTCCTTCAGCTTCTTCATGTGCGTGATGAACCGCCCCGCCTTGACGGAGAAGACGAAATCCTCGGGCGTCGCCTCGTACCACGCCTGGTAGCTGCTGGGCTGCTGGAGGGAGTAGAACGAGCCGTTGATCTCGATCGAGT
>DATAAG010000640.1:0-3853 GCA_036260235.1 Longimicrobium sp. | reverse complement strand
GTACACCGGCGTGTAGCGGTCGCCGCGCGTCTGCAGCCAGAAGATGCCGCCCCGGAAGCCCCACTTGAGCGCGCCGTACACCCACAGCTTGAACTCCCACTCGCTGCTGTTGTTCAGCCGGCCGTAGGAGTTGATGGCCTGGTTGGGGTTGACGAAGGGCCCCGCGAACGAGCTCTCGTCGTAGCCGGAGACGTTGTCCAGGTTGCCGCGCAGCCGGCTGTAGACCACGGAGGCGGTGCCGCCGTGCCGCGGGTGCCCCATGCGCACCACCAGCTGCGCCTGGTGAAAGGTGCGCCGCGCCTGGGGCACGTTGGTCAGCACGTAGTCCGGGTCCCAGGTCAGGTGGATGGTGTCCGCCAGCGTCATCCCCGGCGGCATCGGCACGGAGAAGCCCTGGGCGACCGCCTTCAGCTGGTCCATCAGGATGAAGTTGGGGATGTACACCTGCTCCAGCACCATCGGCACGCCGTCGATCCAGAGGGTGTCGCCGGCGGCGTCCATCGCCTGCACGTTCCGGAACAGGGTGTAGTTGGTGGCCATGTTGCGGTCCACCAGCGCCACCATGTTGCCGTTGTTGCGGTTGACGTACAGCAGCTCCGCCTTCCACCACCGCCCCAGCTGCTTCTCCAGCCCCACCACCAGCTGGTCGACGTACGGCTGGCGGTAGTTCACCGTGGGCCCGGTCTGGTTCAGCCGCACCTCTTCGCGCAGCTGCAGCGTGCCCCCCGCCGCCAGGGCGTCCCGCTCCGCCGTGGTGAAGACGCGGTCCGGCCGGTCGGGCGTGCCGAAGTAGTTCCACAGCTGCTCGTTGCTGAAGACGTTGCCGCCCTCCACGCGGTCGTACAGTTGCGCGAACAGGCTCTGGTGGTAGCGCCCCGCGTGCGCCTTGAGCACCAGGTCGTTGCGCCCGGTCAGGTCCAGCGTCACCCCCAGCCGCGCGTCGAACGCCCGGTCGTCCACGGCGCGAAAGCGCGGCCCCACGTCGCCGGCGGGGGTGATGTACCCGCTCCACCAGCCGAAGCGCACCCCCGGGCTGATGCTGAAGCGCGGGCCGATGTCGATGTGGTCCTGCAGGAAGGCCGCGCCGTTCATGGCGTCCGCGTCCAGCCGCACCTCTCCCCCCACCGCCAGCGGCACGAACGCCAGCCCGCCGCGCCAGGTGGCCGTGTTGTCGGGGTCGAAGCTCTCGTAGAAGCGCCCGAAGCCGGGGCGCCACGTCATCCCCCCGTTGCGCAGCCGCTCGTAGTTCCAGTCGCCGCGCGACACCTCGCCGCCGAACTTGACGTTGTGCGTGAGCGGACCCGTCCGGGTCTCCCACTCCACCGTGGCGGTCGCCGTGTGGACGGCGGGGGCCAGGCGGTAGCGGAAGGGCGCCGCGTTGTAGGTGGGCCGCTCCCCCTGCCCCGCCAGCATCACCCCGGGGACGTCGGGATCGGCGTAGGGGAGGCGCCGCTCGTCGCGGGTGAATCCCCCCAGCGACAGGTCCAGCAGGGCGCCGGGGCGCAGCACGCGGCGGAAGGTGCCGTTGTAGAACCAGGTGGGCGCGGTGCTGCGGACGAAGGCGTCGTCCTCGTACCCCGTGGCGCCCAGCCGGTCCACGTCGATGCCGATGTGGCCGGCGGAGAGCACCAGGCTGTTGGACGCGTCCGGCCGCCACGACAGCTTGCCGAAGAGCTTGCGCTCCTGGCGGTCGATGCCGTCCGGCGCGAAGAAGCCGTCGCGGGTGCGCAGGTGGTTCACCACGTTGTCCGCCCGCTGCACGAACTGGCCGGCCACGTAGTAGTGCAGGCGGTCGCGCACGATGGGCCCGCGCGCCTCCGCCTCCACGTCGTAGCGCGAGTCCGTCTCCGCCGCCACGTCGTACTGCTGCAGGTTGCTGGCGGAGAGCGCCGCGCTCTCCACGTTCACGCGGACGGCGCCCTCGAACTGGTTGCTCCCGCTCTTGGTGACCAGGTTCACCAGCCCGCCCTGGAAGTTGCCCACTTCCGCGCCCGCGCCCAGCCCGCGCACCTCCACCGCCTCGATCCAGTTGATGCTGGGCTGCACCAGGTCGCCGCCCAGCCCGGGGTGGTTGGCCGCCAAGCCGTCGATCTGGTAGTTGTTGGCCTGCTGCGTGGCGCCGCCCCACACCTGCTCCGCGCGGGCGCCGGGGGTGAGCGCCACCACCTCCTTGACGTCCGGCCGCAGGGGGAGCAGCTGCATGGCCGCCTCGCTCACCTGCGTGCCGAACTCCGTGTGCTCGCGGTTGATGACGGCGGGGTTGTTGGGCGTAACGGTGACGGTGTCGATGATCACCGCCCGCACGCGCAGCACGAAGTCCTGCCCCGCCGCCTCGCCCGCGGCCACGGCGACCGTCTGCTCCACCGTGCCGAAGCCGGGGTGGCGCACCCGCACGCGGTAGCGCCCCGCGGGGAGCCCGGGGACACGGTACCGTCCGGACGCGTCCGCCGTGGCGCCGCGCCGGAAGTCCGCCCCCTCCCGCTGCACCTCCACGATCGCCGCGGGGACGGGGGCGCCCGTGGCGTCGCGCACCGTCCCCTGCAGGCTTCCCGGCTCCTGCGCGTGCGCGCGGACGGGCGCCGCGGTGGCCAGCACCAGGGCGAGGAGGAGACAGAGGCGGGGGACGGGGGACGGGCGGGACCGGCGGGGGGAGAGGCAGCGCGGCATGGTCGGCTCCGGGGGAACGCGGCGCGTGAGCGGGCTGGTCGCGGCGGGCGGGATCATCGGTCACCCCGGGCGGAAGGGTGGCGAAAGGCGTGGCGGCGGGTGCCTCGCCGCGCCGCGCCGCGGAAACAGGTGGGGTTGTCCGCACCGCAGACAACGTCCGCAGGCGCGTCAATCTGACATCCCGCCCCCGATCCGCCATCGCGAGACGTCCACGCTGGAGAAAATCGCGGAAACACCGTACATTTCCCGAACCTCGCGGGTGGAGCGGCGTAGAAGCCGCCATGCTGCCGCCCCGCCTGCCCCCCCAGCTGCTCTCCGTCGCGAAGGCCGCCCCCGAAGGGGAGGGCTGGCTGCACGAGGTGAAGTACGACGGGTACCGCCTGCTCTGCCGCGTGGAGCACGGCCGTGCCCGCCTGTTCTCGCGGCCGGGAAAGGAGTGGACGGGAGAGCTTCCGGGTCTGGCCGGTGCGATGGAGGGGCTGGGGATCGGTTCGGCGTGGCTCGACGGGGAGATGGTGGCGCTGCGGCCGGACGGGCTGCCGGACTTTCACGCCCTCCCCCGCGCCATCCGGGGCGGGCGCGGCGCCCTCCCCCTGGTCTACCACGTCTTCGACCTGCCGTACCTGGACGGCCGGGCGCTGCTGGAGCTGGAGGTGATCTACCGCAAGCGCATCCTGGAGGAGCTGGTGCGGGGCCGCTGCGAGTGCGTGCGCTACGCGGACCACCTGGTGGGGAACGGGCCCGCCTTCCACCAGGCCGCGCACGCCGCGGGGCTGGAGGGAATCGTATCCAAGCGGGTGCGCAGCCGCTACCGTCCGGGAGTGCGCTCGCGCGACTGGGTGAAGGTGAAGTGCATCCACCGCTACGTCTTTACCGTCGCCGGCATCGGCAGGGAGGGGGCGGAGCTGGTGGACGGGGACGGCTCGTTCGTGGGATGCGCCTGGTACCGCGCGCGCCGCCGGGTCGGCGAGCCCAGGGAATGTTCCCTTTGGAAAGATGCGGACGGCGTTGACCCACCGGATCAACGCGAGCTTCTCCGTCTCGAGGCCGATCGCCTCGAGGGCACGAAGCTTGGCGAGACCGGTCTCGATCGTCAGGTCGCACCCCCAGAGCAATCGTTCCGGGCCGAGCGCCTCAAGCGCCTCGTCGAGCATCCCGCGGTCGACGCCGCTCCCCGATACGTCGG
>DATAAG010000639.1:0-21938 GCA_036260235.1 Longimicrobium sp. | reverse complement strand
GGGCCGCTTCTCATCCTCTGAACGGATTCCCTCAGCGGAGCGTGAGGCGGTAGGCGCCGAGCTCGAAGTCGTGGGTGCGCACGCCGATCACGTAGATGGCCTCGCCCCTCAACGTCGACACGATCTGCGCGTTCATGTCGCCCGGGTCGCGGGCCTCGTCGTGGTCCAGGACAATGCCGTCCGCATCCTCCTCGAACCCCTGCCACAGCGTCACCGCCGGGGCGAACGCCGTCGACTCCACTGTGATGGTCACCGGCTGTTCGCCGCGGCTCACCTGGAGCAGGTTGAAGTCGATCTTCGCCTGGAAGCTCGCTTCGCAGTCGTCCGCTTCCAGCGTGCCGTTCACCGTCGCTGGAAAGCGGATGGACTGCAGCTCCCGGCAGCCGTTGAACTGCTCGATGTCCGGCCCGGCGGCACTCTCGCACCCGCCCGCGAGAAGAACGCCGCCCAGCGCGGCGGCGGAGCGGCGGATAATGCGCTGCATCATGGCCTTGCACCTCCTCACGCGTCCCCGGAGCTCCAGAGTTTCCGGTGATCCGACGCAGGAGGCGGACCGCTCGTCACGGTGAAGATCTGACCAGATTCTTTCGCTTATTCAAGTCCGGAAAAACAACGGCGAAAGGTACAGAGGGACAGACAAAAGCCAGAGGTACAGAGGATGTTGGGAAGTGATGCCTCTGTACCTCTGGCTGTTCTCTGTCCCTCTGTACCCCGATCCTTTTCAGGATCCGGGATTATGCCTCTGCAGCCTCGAAGCCCACCTGCAGGGTGCGGGTGCGCACCTGGTCCAGGAGGCGGGCGGCGAACTCGTCGCGCGAAAGCACCTCCTGCTTGCGGCCGGCGCCCCGCACGCGCACGGCCACGGTGCCGCCTTCCGCCTCGCGCGCGCCGATCACCGCCATGTACGGCACCTTCTGCATCTCGGCTTCGCGCACGCGGTAGTTGAGCGTCTCGTTGCGGTCGTCCACCTCCACGCGGATCCCCTGCTCGCGCAGCGCGGCCGCGAGCTCGTGCGCGCTGGCCGCCTGCGCGTCGCTGATGGGGATCGCCACCACCTGCACCGGCGAGAGCCACACCGGGAACGCGCCCGCGAAGTGCTCGATCAGGATGGCGATGAAGCGCTCGAACGAGCCGAAGATGGCGCGGTGGATCACCACCGGGCGGTGCTCCCGGTTGTCCTCGCCCGTGTAGAAGAGGTCGAAGCGGTCCGGCGCGGCGTAGTCCAGCTGGATGGTGCCCAGCTGCCACTTGCGCCCGATGGAGTCGCTGACGTCGAAGTCGATCTTCGGCCCGTAGAAGGCGCCGTCGCCCGGCTTCAGCTCGTACGGCAGCCCGATGGCCTCCAGCGCGCCGCGCAGCGCGTCCTCGGCCCGGTCCCACATGGCGTCGTCGCCCACGCGCTCGTCGGGGCGGGTGGCGAACTTGGCCGTGTACTCCAGCCCCAGCGTGTTGTAGAAGTAGTCGATCAGCGCCGCCATCCGCCGCACCTCGTCCACGATCTGCGACTCGGCCAGGTACGCGTGCGCGTCGTCCTGCGCGAACTGGCGCACGCGGGTAAGGCCGGAGAGCGCGCCCGACAGCTCGTTGCGGTGCAGCACGTCCTGCGTGCCGTAGCGCAGGGGGAGCTCGCGGTACGAGCGCTTCTTCGCCGAGAACATCAGGTGGTGCGAGGGGCAGTTCATGGGCTTGAGCGACATGTCGTGCTCGCCCGTCTCCTTGTCCAGCACCAGGAACATGTTCTCGCGGTACACCCCCCAGTGGCCGGAGATCTCCCACAGCCCCTTGTTGAACAGCAGCGGCGTCTTGACGATCTCGTAGCCGTTCTTCAGCAGCACCTCGCGCATCCACTCGCCCAGCAGGTGGTAGACGAGCGTCCCCCTGTGCGTCCAGAACGCGGAACCCGGGGAGAACGGGTGAAAGAAGAACAGGTCCAGCTCCCTCCCCAGCCGCCGGTGGTCGCGCTTGCGCGCCTCCTCCAGCTGGTGCAGGTGCTGCTCCAGCGCTTCGCGGCTGAAGAAGGCGGTGCCGTAGATGCGCTGCAGCATCTGCCGCTTCTCGTCGCCGCGCCAGTACGCGCCGGCGGTGTTCAGCAGCTTGAAGTGCTTGAGCCAGCCGGTGCTGGGCACGTGCGGGCCGCGGCACAGGTCCAGGAAGGGCCCGTTGCGGTAGACGGTGATGGTCTCGTCCGGCCCCAGCTCCTCCAGGCGCTCCAGCTTCAGGGGGTCGTCTGCGAACAGCTCGCGCGCCTCGTCGCGATTGACCACGCGGCGCTCGAACGGGTCGTCGGCCTTCGCGACGGCCTCCATCTCCCGCTCGATCTGCTCCAGCTCTTCGGGGGTAAAGGGCCGGTCGACCTCGAAGTCGTAGTAGAAGCCGTTCTCGATGGCCGGCCCGAAGCCGATCCCGGCGCCCGGGCGCACGCGGCGGACGGCGGTGGCCAGCACGTGGGCGGCGGAGTGGCGCAGCACCTCCAGCGCGTCGGGGCTCTTTTCGGTGATGATCTCGATGGAGGCGTCGCTTTCCAGCGGGCGCGCCACGTCCACCACCTGCCCGTTGACCTTCGCGGCCAGCGCCGCCTTCGCCAGCCGCGGGCCGATGGACTGGGCGACGGCGAGCGCGGGCGCGCCGCGCGGCACCTCGCGCACCGACCCGTCGGGGAGCGTCACCTTTACCGTTTCAGCGGATTGCTGCGTCATGCGTATGCAGGGTTCTTACGATCACGTGTCGAGGGGGGACCACTGTACCATGCGGTAATGGCCGCCGCAAGCGAACGGGGAGTGATGGGGTGATGGGGTGATGGAGTGATGGGAGGTACCGGGGTTCGTGCGGCTCCGGGGTGCTGTTGCCGTTTGTCCGCGAAGGCGGACAGCGTGTAGTCGTTGCGGCGACTTCAGTCGCTGGGGCGGGAACTCACCCGCGCCTGGATCTGCTCCGTTCGTGGCGCAATCGGTGTGGCGGGCGCGCCGCGATTGATACATCCCTGTCCCACATTCCGCCCTGCCGGCATCACCGCCAGCGGTGGAATCGGTCAGCTCCGTCATCCCCAAGCCGTTTCTTCGCAACGGGTTCTGTTGATCGGCACGGAAGCCGGCCCGGTGCTTGCCCTTCCGGCCGGCGCCGCGGCGGCATGATGGTCCGCGGCTGACGGCCCCATCCATCGCCCGTCCCTGGGCGCATCCTCCCCGCGGCCCCGCATTCCCGGGCGGGCCACCCTCCGCGGCGGCACTCTCCCCCTCAACGCGCGCTGCGCATTCGCCCCACCGCCCTGACCGGCGAAGGGCACCGGGCCGTCCCATCATCCGCAGTTCCTTCATGTTCCGCTTTCAATGCGAGGAGGCAGGATGTCCATCCACGAGGAACCCGTGCGCGGCGGGGTGTTCGGCGCGCAGGAGGAAGACGACGGGCTGCTGAAGGTGCTGCTGGACGCGTACGCGCCCCTGCTGCGCGCCGCCACCGGCGAGGACGGCGACCAGGAAGACCTGGCCACGCCGCAGGACGACGCGAAGCTCGCCGACGCCGTGGCGGCACGGCTCTTTGCCGACGAGACGGCGCTGCGCTTTCTGCCGGAGCGTGCGCGCGAGGTGCTGGGGCCGGTGCAGGAGTGGCGCTGGTGCCTGGCGTACGTGCGCTGCTGCTGGATGTTCGGCTGGCTGGTGTGCCGCGGCTGCCGCGACTACCGCGCGCTGAACTACTACCTGTACCGCTACTGGCTGTGCGTGCGGCAGGCCATGGGCCGCCCCCGCGAGCTTACCCGCCAGGACCGCGAGGAGTTCGAGAAGATCGCGGCGCTGCTGGGCGAGGAGTACGGCGAGTGGCTGCGCGACGAGCTGGTGAAGGTGGACCTGGACCGCGGCGGCCTGGTGGAGGACGTGCTGGACGGCCACCCGGACTGCTGCACCGACAACGCGTTCACCGCCGCCCTCTTCGAGCGGCTGGCCTCGCCCGCCGCGGCCGAGGCGCTGCTGGGGCGCGAGGCGTTCGAGGAGCACCGGCGCCACCCGTACTTCTGGCTCTGCCGCTGCTGGTGCCGGGCCGCCATCCGCTTCGGCTGCTGCCTGGCCTGCGCCCGCACCCGCCGCGACTACCTGCGCTGCATCCGCGAGTACCGCGCGGCGCTGGAGGAGTGCACGGGTCCCCTGCGCTGCGAGCTGCTGGCCCCCACCGGGTGCGTGGCCGAGGAGCCCATCAAGGCCATCCTCAGCCGCGGCATCACCGTCATCGGCACGGCGGCGGGCGCCTTCTTCGGCGGCTACACCATCGAGTGGCGCATGGCGCAGAACGCCGAGTGCCACGACCCGCA
Source organism: Longimicrobium sp. (assembly GCA_036260235.1). Taxonomy (GTDB): domain Bacteria; phylum Gemmatimonadota; class Gemmatimonadetes; order Longimicrobiales; family Longimicrobiaceae; genus Longimicrobium. The sequence continues at coordinate 17,638 of DATAAG010000639.1, read as the reverse complement.
GCACTGGACCTCCAGGGGCGTGCACTACCCCGGCGGCGGCACCGCCGGCGGCAGCCCGGTGGTGAACGGCACGCTGGGGTGGATCGACACGCAGCTGCTCACCGCCCGCTCGTACGAGGTGCGCATCTGCCCCCGCTCCACCCGCCCGGGCGAGCAGCCGGCGTGCTGCTGCACGGAGTACAACCTCTTCAAGCGCTTCGTGGCCATCGAGGCCGTGGGCGCGGCTCAGGTGGGTGGCGGAGGCGTGCACGACCCGGATGCGCCGCTGGAGTATCCCGTCCTCCATCCCACGTCTCCCCCGGTGGGCCCCTACCTGGTGCCGGTGGGGTGCTGCGTCAACATCCGCGGCCGCGCCTGGGTGGGCGAGTGCGACGGCCGCCGCATCAGGTGCTTCACCCTGCGGTACGCGCCGGGATTCCTCCCCGGGCCCTGGGACAACAACTTCGCCCCCGCGGCGTACACCGGGCTGGTCAAGCCGCCGGTCTGCTACGGCCCGCCCAACGAGGACGAGAAGCGCGACCAGGCCAACCAGCTCACCGCCCACGGCTCCCTGCTGACCGTGCAGTGGGGGGAGCACGAGGTGGACGAGTCGTCGTTCTACGACCTGCCGCCGAAGTCGGTGGTGAAGAAGTACTGGTCGCTGGACGAGACCTGCTTCGCCTCCACCACGCTCCCCGCGTGCCTGGACGAGAAGCACCGCTGCGCCAGCGGGCAGTACACGCTGCTGCTGGACGTGGAGGACGAGCTGGGGAACCACTACTACGACACCCAGCACGTGTGGTTCGACAACAAGCCGCTGCACGTGGAGCTGGGCGGCATCGAGGGGGTGAAGGGGTGCGACCGGGCCAACCTGCGCGCCCTGGTGGGGCAGAGGCCCTGCAACGTCCCCTGGCCGCGGCCCGTGCTGGGGATGGTGTTCGACGAGTGGATCGAGGAAAGCAACGCCTCGTACCCCAGCAACAACTTCGACTTCTACACCCTCACCATCACCCGCAACTGCAGCGGGATCAGCTACCAGGTGCCCATCACGCCGGACCTGGTGCGGTGGCACAGGGACGTCTACCACGGCCGGGAGTGGCCGTTCTGGGGCACGGCCCGCATCGGCGACCCGGGCACCCGCTGCCCGTGCGAGCCCCCGCCGATGGGCGGCAGGCACCACGGCGTGCTCACGCTGCTGGACCTGCGCGCCTTCGACGCCCAGTGCGTGTCGCAGATGCAGTATCCGTTCGCCCCGCCCCCGGGGTTCGCCCTGCAGCGCGGCCAGTGCTGCGCGTACACCTTCGAGCTGTACGCGCAGGACAAGACGGTGAACGACCATGGTCCGGGGCAGTGCCACCGCAAGCGCGTGGTGTGCGCCTTCACCGTGTGCAACGACCTGCCCCGTGACGGCGTGGTGGTGGACCCGGTGCCCATCGACACCGTCCGGGAGCGGCAGGCGGACGACGACGGCGGCGCCCGGGCGCTGCCGGACCAGACGGCCGGGTAGCGGATGGACCCCTGGATGCGGCTGGCCCTGGCCGTCCTGGCCACCTGGCGGGTGACGCACCTGCTGGGGCGCGAGGACGGCCCCGGGGAGGTGCTCGCCCGGCTGCGGGCGCGGCTGGGCTGGGGCTTCTGGGGACGGCTGATGGACTGCTTCTACTGCCTGAGCGTGTGGGTGGCCGCGCCGCTGGCCTTCTTCGTGGCGCGCCGCCCCGCCGAGCTGCTGGTGGCGTGGCTGGCGCTCTCCGGCGCGGCCTGCCTGCTGGAGCGGCTGGGCGCGGCGCCGGTCGCCTTCACCCCCCTTTCGAACGACGAACAGGAGCGATGACGATGGGATGCTGCGGACAGGGCCGCGCCGCGTACGTGCCCGAGCTCCGGCCGGCCCCGGCCCCCGCCCCGCGCGCGCCGGAGGCCTCCGCGCCGGCGGGAGACGCGGTCGCGGATGCGGGTGCGGCGCCCGCGCCGGGGACGGTGCGGCTGCGCTTCACGCGTGACATGGGCGTCCGGGTGCGCGGCCCGGTGAGCGGGCTGAGCTACGCCTTCTCCGGCGACGCGCCGGTGCAGGCGGTGGACGCCCGCGACGCGGAGGGCCTGCTGCACACCGGCTACTTTCGCCGCGCGTTCTGACGCGGCCGCCGGGTTCGATGGATAGAAGGAGCGGGCGATGCCGGATCCGCCATAATGCTGCTCATTTGATGTGCTGTTCCTTGATGTGCCGAGTGAATGTGAGGCTGTACGGATTCGGCATCGGCGTGGCGTCCCGGGAGCCCTGCGGCTTCCGGGGCGTCCTGTCTTGTGATGGGGTGATGGGGCGGGCACCCGCCTGAGCGGGTAAACCCGCCGCCCGCCGCTACGACTGCGGAAAGCCCCGCACACTGCGCGGGGCTTCAACTGCATGAACGGCAACGACCTGTCCTCGTGAGGGAGGCGCCGCGCGGATCCTGCCCGTACCTGGTTCTCTGGCGCCCGACCGAAGGATCTGCTCTCTCTCCCTGCTGGCCTGCTCAGGCGCGCGGAACCCGCCCCGCCGTGTCCGCGAAGGCGGACAGCGTGTCGTCGTTGCGGCGACTTCAGTCGCTGACGCGGGACCGGCCCTGACGTGGGGGTTGATGCTTCATCTGTTTCCAATAGGTTTGTCGTTCCCACGGGCCCGGCGAAGCGGTACCTCGCCCGCCCACGCGTTTCCCCGAGAAGTCGAACGGAGTCGATGAAGGTACGCTGATCGGGCAGGGTTGCAGCCTCCGGGAGGCCTTCCCTCCACCCCGCGTCCCCAGGACGCATCGCGCGCCGCCGATGCGCGCTCTACCTCCCGGCAACCTGATCCTGATCACGTCCCCGAGAAGTCCCCGCCGAGCCTGGCTCGACCGGGACGGGGAAGCACCGCATCGACCGTTATGTCCACCCTCGACATGTCTCCCGCCGCGGAGACGGCTACCGCACCCCCGCCGGGCTTCTGGAGCTCGGTGCGCGAGGCACTGCGCGGCTCGCACCAGGACTACACCGACGGCCCCATCGGCCGCTCCATCCTGCTCCTCTCCGTGCCGATGGTGCTGGAGATGGCGATGGAGAGCGTGTTCGCCATCGTCGACATCTTCTTCGTCTCGCGGCTGGGCGCGGACGCGGTGGCGGCGGTGGGGCTCACGGAGTCGCTGCTGGCCATCGTCTACGCCCTGGCCATGGGGCTGGGGATCGGCGCGTCGGCGCTGGTGGCCCGCCGCATCGGCGAAAAGGACCCGGAAGGCGCCGCCCGCTCCGCCGTGCAGGCCATCCTGCTGGCGCTCATCATCTCCGTCCTCCTCGGCGTGACGGGGTTCCTCCTGGCGCCGCGGCTGCTGGCGATGATGGGCGCGTCCCCGGAGGTCATTCGCACCGGCGGCGGCTACACGCGGGTGATGCTGGGCGGCGAGGCGGCCATCATCATCCTCTTCGTGGTGAACGCCATCTTCCGCGGCGCCGGCGACGCGGCCATCGCCATGCGGGTGCTGTGGATGGCGAACCTGATCAACATCGTCCTGTGCCCCACGCTCATCTTCGGCCTGGGCCCGTTCCCGGCGCTGGGGGTGACGGGCGCGGCAGTGGCGACCACCATCGGCCGCTCCACGGGCGCGGCGTTCGCGCTCTGGCGGCTCACGCGGCTGGATGGGCGCATCCCCGTGGGCCGGCGGCACCTGGGGCTGGACTTCCGGGTGATGGGCCGCATCCTGCGCCTGTCCGGCGCGGCGACGCTGCAGATGATCATCGGCACGGCCAGCTGGATCGGGATGGCGCGCATCCTGGCGACCTTCGGCAGCCCGGTGCTGGCGGGGTACACGGTCGCGATGCGCGTGGTCGTCTTCGCCCTCCTTCCCAGCGCCGGTCTGAGCAACGCCGCGGCGACGATGGTGGGGCAGGGGCTGGGCGCCGGAAAGCCGGAGCGGGCGGAGCGCGCGGTGTGGAAGGCGTGCGCCTACAACCTGGCGTTCCTGGGCATCGTGGGGCTGGCGCTGGTGGCGCTGGCGGGGCCGATCGTGCGGCTGTTCTCGGACGATCCGGAGGTGGTGCGCCACGGCGCCACCGCGCTGCGGGTGGTGGCGGCGGGATTCCCGCTGTACGCGTACGGGATGGTGCTCACGCAGGCGCTCAACGGCGCGGGCGACACCTGGACGCCCACGTGGATCAACCTGGCGGTCTTCTGGGCGTTCGAGATCCCGCTGGCGTACGTGCTGTCCCGGTCGCTGGAGATGGGCCCCGTGGGCGCGTTCCTGGCGATCACCATCGCCTTCTCCACCCTGGCGGTGGTGAGCGGGCTCATCTTCCGGCGCGGCCGGTGGAAGGCGAAGGTGGTGTAGGGGCGGACGGTGTCGATTGTCTCTGCGGAGCCGGCTTCCAGCCCCAGCGACTGAAGTCGCCGCGTCGCCGCAACGACTACGCGCTGTCCGCCTTCGCGGACAGGAACGGCAGGATTGGCTGTCGTGAGGATCATGATGAGCGAAGACAGGGCCGCCGCGAAAGAGGAGCGCGAGATCACGCTGCGGGTGGTGGTGCTGGACCCGCCGGAGGGGGTCGCGTGGCGGATGCAGGCCGGCCGCGACGAGCTGGTGGATCCGGTCTCCGCCGCGAAAGGGAAGCTGGTGTTCCACGCCGCCGTCCGCGTGGGCGGCCGGCTCGCGGACGGCGGGCCCAACTTTCTCGGCTCCTTTGCCCACGGCCGGCCGGACGACCGCTTTCTCTACGTCAACTCCGGCACGTACGCCGGGCAGGCGGATTCGTGCTGGAGCCGGCGCGCCAAGGTCCGGCTCGGCGGGATCGGCTGGCCGCTGGTGGAGCAGGCGCTGGCCGATCCGGATACCGTGCTGGAGGCGCGCTTCGTGGGTACCGGCAAGGATGGAGGCCCGGCGTGCGCGGGCATCCAGCTGCTGGATGGCGGCTGGCGCGCCGTCCCCCGCGGCGCGCGAGGCACCCGCGTCAAACGGAAGACGGATGGCTGACGGGAATCCCCCCCTCGTGATCGCGCACCGCGGCGCCAGCGGCTACCGGCCGGAGCACACGCTGGCGTCGTACGCGCTCGCCATCCAGATGGGCGCGGACTTCGTGGAGCCGGACCTGGTCTCCACGCGTGACGGCGTGCTGGTCTGCCGGCACGAGAACGAGATCGGCGGCACGACGGACGTGGCCGCGCACCCGGAGTTCGCCGCGCGCCGCACCACGAAGGTGGTGGACGGGGTGGCGATGGAGGGATGGTTCACGGAGGACTTCACCCTCGCGGAGCTGAAGACGCTGCGGGCCCGCGAGCGCCTTCCCCAGCTGCGCCCGCGCAACGCGGAGCTCGACGGGCGGTTCGAGGTCCCCACGCTGGAGGAGGTGATCGCCCTGGTGCAGCGCGAGTCGGCGGCGCGGGGACGGACGATCGGCATCTATCCGGAGACCAAGCATCCCACGTACTTCCAGTCGATCGGCCTGGGGCTGGAGGATCCGCTGCTGGCGGCGCTGGAGCGGGTGGGGTGGACGGGTGCGGATGCGCCCGTCTTCATCCAGTTGTTCGAGACGGCGAACCTGCGGATGCTGCGGGGGCGGACGGGAGTGCGGCTGGTGCAGCTGATGGAGGCGCAGGGGCGGCCGTACGACTTCACGGCCCGCGGCGAGGCGCGCACCTACGCGGATCTCGCCACGCCGGCGGGGCTGGCGGAGATCGCCACGTACGCGGACGCCATCGGCCCCGACAAGTCGATGGTCATTCCCCGCGACGGCGACGGACGCCTGCTGCCGCCGGCCCCTCTGGTGGCGGACGCGCACGCCGCGCTGCTGGACGTGCACCCGTGGACCCTGCGCAGCGAGAACTACTTCCTCCCCGCCGACCTGCGCGCCGGCGACCCCGCCGATCCCTTCTTCCTGCGCCTGCACGGCGACGCGCAGGCGGAGGCCGCCGCCTTCTTCGCCGCCGGCGTGGACGGCGTCTTCGCCGACTTCCCCGACGTCGCCCTCCGCGCCCGCGCAGCGATCTCCTGACGCACGCTCCCAACGCGCCACCTGCCGGACTCCGTTGAGGCAGGGCCTTGCATTTTGGCGGGCACCGTCACGAACTTTACACTCGCGGCAACGCAGCGCCCTCCTGCCGCGAGAGCTCCAAAGATGAACAACCTGAACGGCCGGGATCATACGGATGGCACGCTTCTCCGAACGCGCGCTGCAGGATCGCCGACGCGCAGATGCGCTCACGTGGGAGGACATCGAACAGCTCTGGGCGCAGGTGCAGACCCGTACCGCGACCGAGTGGCAGGCCGGGCGCGCCTTCGAGTACCTGGTCGTCCGTGCCTTCGCGCTGTCGGGCCTGCGCGTCGAGTACGCCTACGACGTGCCGCTGGAAGGGCGGCCGTTCGAGCAGATCGACGGGATGGTCTACCTTGGCGACGTCCCGTTCCTGATCGAATGCAAGGACCGCCAGGGGGTCGACATCGAAGCCATCGCCAAGCTGCGCAACCAGTTGCAGCGGCGGCCGCCCAGCACCATGGGGTGCCTGTTCGTCTCGGGCGGGTTTTCGCGCTCGGCCCTGCTCCTGTCCAACCTGGCCGCTCCGCACCGGATCACGCTGTGGTCCAACCCCGACATCTCCGAGGGGATCGAGAACCGGAACTTCGCCGGGCTGCTGCGCAGGAAGTCCCATGAACTTTGCATGTTCGGACTTACGGATCGTGCATTCCTCGTGCGAGGGAAGGAAGTCCATGACAGCAGATGATCTCATCGTCGTCACAGAGACTCGCCTGGACGCGATCCTTCTCATGCGTGTCTTTGCTCGGGGTCTCAGCGTCAGGCCGAGGTATTACGCGGGAGACGGGATGACTCCGTGGACACTCGCGCGCAACCTCCTGGTGCACGAGGGCGGCCCGGTGCTGGTGGTGATCGACGGCGACACGATCGAGCCGGACAAGGTCGTCGAGGAGCGAGAGCTGACCAGGGCGACGCTCCGTGTCCTCGCCGACGATTCACAGTTCGAAGTCTTCGTGTTCGCGCCGCAGCTGGACGTGGCGTTCTATGAGGCCCCGTCCATCCTGCTACGGCACCTGGGGTGGGAAGGGCGTGGCGCCGAGCTGGAGCTGGGCCTGGTCGATTCCGCGCGGCGGCTCCGAATGCTGCTGGAGCAGCGCGGGCTGAACCGGGAGGAGTTCTACCGCGGTCTGTGCGACGAGGACATCGACGAGCTGCTGCGCGGCCCGCAGATGACCCGGCTCATCGCGGCGGCCGAGGCCCTGCTCAGCGTACAGGCGCGCTGACGCAGCCGCTCGTGCGCTGTGGAAAGAGGCCCCGCCGGGCAGCCGGCGGGGCCCTTTCGTTGCTCCTCCGGACGAAAGCGGCTACTCGCAGTAGCAGCAGCCATCCAGGCAGTAGGAGTTCCGCGGGTCGTAGTCCTGGTCACTCCCTGTCTGCGGGTGATGCAGGTTCCCGTGACCCGCCTCTCTCATCCTGCGACGTATTCAACGACTCACAGTCCAGATCGCTGACAGGGAAACGCCGCAGAGGCACGTCCCACGGGTGTGCTCCCGCCCCGGCTCACTCCAGGCAGAAGCAGCACTCGTTCTCGCACTCGCCGTACAGGCCGGCGCCGGGGTACCGCAGGTCGCACTTCAGCTGGCAGTTGGACTGGCTGTTGCACGCGCCGATTGCAAACGAGGGGCACTCCCGCGCGGCGGAGGCCGCCTGCAGCGCGGTGCCCGTCCCGAACGTCAGCGCGCCGGCGATGGCGATCGAGAACAGCAGGGTGCGGAGGAGCCGGATCTTGCGTGCCATGGCGCTGTCCTTTTCGGCGGGGGAAGCGGGCCATCTCGTGTACCCGCTCCCGCCAGAGTAAGGCGGTTCTGCCGATGCGCAACAGGGTCGTTCGGAGCACCGCTCCAGGGCAGAGGCCCCGCCGGGAGCCGGCGGGGCCTCTCGTCAACTTTCCGTCACCGGCACTGGCGCGACCACCGCGCCTCTGGCTTTACTCGAGGCAGAAGCAGCACCCGTTCTCGCAGAGGGCCCAGGTGCCCTGGTTTGCCAGGTCGCACTTCAACTCGCACCCGGCCTGGTTGGTGCACGCGCTGATCGCCCATTCGGGGCAACTGCGCGCGGAGGGCGCCGCCGCGAGCGCCGTACGCGTGCCGAACGCCAGCGCGGCGCCGATGCCGAGCGAGAACAGCAGGGTCCGGAGGAACTGGATCTTGCGCGCCATGACTTTCTCTCTTTCCGCAGGTGGTAGAGGCAGTTTACGCTGCCTTTGGCTCCCAGTTTATGACAGAATAGTCTAGACCGCAATGCATGTCTTCCCAGGCACAGGACCGCGCAAGCGAGGAGGCCCCGCCGGGCGGCCGCCCGCGGGGCCTCTCGTATTCAGGACGCGCGGCGGACCCTCATACCGATCCGGCAAAAGAATTTGCACGCAGAGCATCAGAGGGGCAGAGCAGCAGTACGAGCCCTCTGCTGCTCTGCTGCTCTGCGTGACATAAAGTGTTTTTGCGGACACGGTCTCAGACGCCGGCGCCGGGGCAGAAGCAGCAGCCTTCGCGGCAGCTCGCGTTGGCGACGTCGCCGCCGGCCGCGGCGCAGGCGTCCTGGCAGCGGGCCAGGTTGCCGCAGGTGCCGATGGCCGTCAGCGGGCACGGCCGCGCCTCCGCCATCGCGGCCGTCGCGCCGAACCCCAGCGCGCCGGCCACCGCCAGCGCGAGCAGCGTGGTGCGCGCGGTCCTCATCGCTCGTGGCATGTCGATCCCGTGGAAAGGGTGAAGGTGAGATGTGTCACGGCTCCTGCCGGGTGACCAGACGCGCCGCCCGCGCTCGCGAGCGCCGACCGACCAGGAGCCGCTCCGGACGCTCCCGAACGATTGCTGCGGACGGTCCTCACCTGCGAGGGCACAGGCCGCCCATCCAACCGTCGCGAAGGATGTAACGTACGATTCGCGCCGCAATTCTTGAGCCGGGCGGGGCCGTCCGCGACCTCCGGGCGGCCGCCTGGCGACGGCGGCGATACTGACGGGATGGCAGGCCCGGGAGGGCATGGAACTTGTCTTTGTCGGGCGCAGCAACGCGGGCGGCCATGGGAGACGCACTCCCCCGGATCACGAAACGGCGCCGCTGCGCGTGATCAGGTAACGAAATGAATTAACAGCATTTAGGAAGAGAGATGATCAACTTCGATCGGCTTACGGTCAAATCGGCAGAGGCGGTGCAGGCGGCGGCGGCCGAGGCGCGCCGGGCCGGCAACCCCACCATCGAGGACCTGCACCTGCTTTCCGCCCTGCTGGAGCAGGAGGAGGGGATCGTCGTCCCCATCCTGCAGAAGGTGGGGGTGAACGTCACCCGCCTGAAGAGCGAGGTGGAGGCGGCGCGCGCGCGCCTGCCGAAGCAGTCGGGCGGCGCCCAGGCCACCATCAGCCGCGAGCTGAACGAGGTGCTGGACCGCGCGGAGCAGGACGCCCGCGACCTGAAGGACGAGTACGTCAGCACCGAGCACCTGCTGCTGGGGCTGGCGGAAAAGGGCTTCGCCGTGCGCGACCTGCTGCGCGCGCAGGGCGCCACCCGCGAGGCGCTGCTCACCGCGCTGGAGCAGGTGCGCGGCTCGCACCGCGTCACCGACCAGAACCCGGAGGAGAAGTACCAGGCGCTGCAGCGCTTCAGCACCGACCTCACCGAGCGGGCGCGGCGCGGCAAGCTGGACCCGGTGATCGGCCGCGACGAGGAGATCCGCCGGGTGGTGCAGGTCCTTTCGCGCCGCACCAAGAACAATCCCGTGCTCATCGGCGAGCCGGGCGTGGGAAAGACGGCCATCGCGGAGGGGCTGGCGCAGCGCATCGTGAACGGCGACGTCCCCGAGGGGCTGCGCGACAAGACGCTCGTCTCGCTGGACATCAGCGCCATGCTGGCCGGCGCCAAGTACCGCGGCGAGTTCGAGGAGCGGCTGAAGGCGGTGCTCAAGGAGCTCTCCGACGCCGAGGGCAAGTTCATCGTCTTCCTGGACGAGCTGCACACCATCGTGGGGGCGGGAAAGACGGAGGGCTCGCCGGACGCGGGGAACATGCTCAAGCCGGCGCTGGCCCGCGGCGACCTGCGGCTGGTGGGCGCGACCACGCTGGACGAGTACCGCCAGTACATCGAGAAGGACGCGGCGCTGGAGCGTCGCTTTCAGCCCGTGTTCGTGGGCGAGCCCAGCGTGGAGGACACCATCGCCATCCTGCGCGGGCTCAAGGAGCGGTACGAGGTGCACCACGGCGTGCGCATCACCGATCCCGCCATCGTGGCGGCGGCGTCGCTCTCCAACCGCTACATCGGCGACCGCTTTCTCCCGGACAAGGCCATCGACCTGATCGACGAAGCCGCCAGCCGCCTGCGCATCGAGATCGACTCGCTGCCGCAGGAGATCGACGAGGTGGAGCGGCGCATCGTGCAGCTGGAGATCGAGCGCCAGGCGCTCTCGCGCGAGAGCGACCCCGAGAGCCGCGAGCGGCTGCAGCGGCTGGAGCAGGAGCTGGCGGAGCTGCGCGAGCGCTCGTCGGGGATGAAGGCGCAGTGGCAGAGCGAGAAGCAGGTGATCCAGGACCTGCGCGAGAAGAAGGAGAAGCTGGACGAGCTGAAGGTGGAGCTGGACCGCGCGTCGCGCACCGGCGACCTGAACCGCGCGGCGGAGCTGCAGTACGGCACCATCCCCCAGCTGCAGAAGGAGATCGAGGCCGACGACGCGCGGCTGGCGGAGCTGCAGAAGACCTCGCGCTTCCTCAAGGAGGAGGTGGACACCGACGACATCGCCGAGGTGGTGTCGCGGTGGACGGGGATCCCGGTGAGCCGGATGGTGCAGAGCGAGCGGCAGCGCCTGGCCAGGCTGGACGCCCACCTGAACGAGCGCGTCATCGGCCAGCCGGAGGCCACGGAGGCGGTGGCCAACGCCGTCCGCCGCAGCCGCGCGGGGATGCAGGACCCGAATCGCCCGATCGGCTCCTTCATCTTCCTGGGCCCCACGGGCGTGGGAAAGACGGAGACGGCGCGCGCGCTGGCGGAGTTCCTCTTCGACGACGAGGACGCGATGGTGCGCATCGACATGTCGGAGTACATGGAGAAGCACGCCGTCAGCCGCCTGGTGGGCGCGCCGCCGGGGTACATCGGCTACGAGGAGGGCGGGCAGCTGACGGAGGCGGTGCGGCGCCGTCCGTACAGCGTGGTGCTCTTCGACGAGATCGAGAAGGCGCACCCGGACGTGTTCAACATCCTGCTGCAGATCCTGGACGACGGCCGGGTGACGGACAGCCAGGGGCGGGTGGTGAACTTCCGCAACACGGTCATCATCATGACCAGCAACATCGGCAGTCCGCTCATCCTGGAGCGCGCGCGCGACCTGGCGAACCCGGAGACGGCGCCGGAGGTGGAGAACGCGGTGCTGGCGCAGCTGCGCGCGCACTTCCGCCCGGAGTTCCTGAACCGCGTGGACGACGTGATCGTCTTCCGCCCGCTGGGCCGGGGCGAGCTCAAGACCATCGTGGACCTGCAGCTGCGGCGGCTGGAGAAGCTGCTGGCGGACCGCAGGCTGGCGCTGCAGGTGACGGACGCGGCGAAGGAGCTGATCGCGGAGGAGGGGTACGACCCGGCGTACGGCGCCCGCCCGCTCAAGCGCGCCATCCAGCGGCTGGTGCAGAACCCGCTGGCGCTGCACGTCCTGGAGGGCGAGTTCGAGGAGGGCGACACGGTGGTGGTGGACCGGGACCCGGCCGGCGGCGGGCTGGTGTTCCGGTCCGGGGGGCACGCTCCGGAGGAGCGGCAGGCGGAGGCCGCGTAGGGAGGGGCCGGAGGTCGCCAGACCGGCCTCCTGCCCGGCGGTTGATGCCGATCGCGGAAATGATCGGGCAACCGTTCAGTCCGCCTCCAGGAGCGAATCAATTCGCCGCTGGAACGTCGCAAAGTCCGCGTTCGCGGACTCGCACGTGGAAAGCCCCGTCCGGTTCGCCGGGCGGGGCTTTCACAAGGGCAGCCTCGCGCCCAGCGATTGAAATCGCCGCAACGACTACGCACTGTCCGCCTTCGCGGACAAGAACGCATACCGGTCATCTCGGCGGGTGCACGCCCCCCTGCCGCGCACATCGGGATGTGCACGGCGCCGTCAGTTCCGCGCAGGTGATTCGGAGCCGCTCAATCCCGACTCCGGCATCCGGACCACTCACGCACTCACGCACTCCCCTTTCGCACTCCCGCACTTCCCCTTTCGCACTCCCGCACTTCCCCTTTCGCGCTTTCGCACTATCTTCCCGCCATCATGCCGACCTTCCGCTTTACTACCGCGGGCGAGTCGCACGGTCCCGCGCTGGTGGCGATCGTGGAAGGGCTCCCCGCCGGACTGCCGATTTCCGCCGACGAGATCGACCGCGAGCTGCGCCGCCGCCAGGGAGGGTATGGGCGCGGGGGTCGCATGCGCATCGAGTCCGACCGCGCGGAGCTCCTCTCCGGCGTGCGGCACGGGGAGGCGCTGGGCTCGCCGGTCACGCTGGTGGTGCGCAACCGCGACTGGGCCAACTGGACGCAGGCGATGTCGCCCGTCCCGGTGGAGGGGCAGGACGACGACGAGGCCATGCGCCGCGTCTTCTTTCCCCGTCCCGGGCACGCGGACCTGGTGGGCGCGCTCAAGTACGACCGCACCGACGCCCGCGACGTGCTGGAGCGCGCCAGCGCCCGCGAGACCACGATGCGCGTGGCCGCCGGCGCGCTGGCGAAGCAGCTGCTGGGTGAGCTGGGGATCACCATCGGCAGCCACGTGGTGTCCATCGGCGGGATCGTGGCGCTGCCGCCGGACCCGCTGCCGCACCCGCTGAACGCGGCCTCCGATCCCTCCCCCGTCCGCTGCCTCGACGCGGAGGCGGAGGGGCGGATGATCGACGCCATCGACGCCGCCAAGCGCGACGGCGACACGCTGGGCGGGGTGGTGGAGGTGGTGGCGCGCGGGGTGCCGGCGGGGCTGGGATCGCACGTCTCCTGGGACCGCAAGCTGGACGGGCGGCTGGCGGGGGCGCTGATGTCCATCCAGGCCATCAAGGCGGTGGAGGTGGGGCTGGGGCTGGAGGCGGCGCTCCGCCCGGGCAGCCGCGTGCACGACGCGATCACGCGGGACGAGTCCGCGGCGCGCGGGGGCGGCTTCGGGCGGGTGGGGAACCACGCGGGCGGGCTGGAGGGCGGCATCACCACCGGGCAGCCGGTGGTGGTCCGCGCGGCGATGAAGCCCATCTCCACGCTGATGACGCCGCTGGGCACCGTGGACCTGCGCACCGGCCAGGCGGCGGAGGCGGTGCGCGAGCGCTCGGACGTGTGCGCCGTCCCCGCGGCCGGCGTGGTGGCGGAGGCGATGGTGGCCATCGTGCTGGCCGGCGCGGTGCTGGAGAAGTTCGGCGGCGACTCGCTGCGTGAATTGCGCCGCAGCTTCGACGCGTACTGCGAGCAGATCCGCGCCCGCGGCGCGTTTCCGGGCTGAGTCGATCCCTCCGGTTGTTTTCCTGAGGGAGGCGCCGCACGGGTCCCGCGGATGTCCTGGTCCTCTGGCGCCGACCGAAGGATCTTGCTGCGGCCACGCCGAGTCCAGCGTCGGGCGCGTGAGCCGCGGCTTCGGAGTTCCACCCTGGCGCCGCGGTTCGGAGGGTAGATCCTTCGGTCGGCGCCCGGGGTGTGGCGTGGGACGCCGGTACATCGCGGCGCCTCCCTCAGGAAGACAAAGCGGGGCGTGATGCAGATGCCGGATGACGTTCCCCTCGCCCGCGTCGTCCTGGTGGGGATGATGTGCTCCGGCAAGTCCGCGGTGGGCGCGGCGCTGGCCCCGCGGCTGGGATGGACGCACATCGACCTGGACCGCGAGATCGAGCGCGCGGCGGGGCGCACGGTGCGCGAGATCTTCGCCGCGGAGGGCGAGGCGGCGTTCCGGCGGATGGAGGCGGAGGCGACGGCGCGCATCGCGGGACGGACGGGGATCGTCCTTTCCCCCGGCGGCGGGTGGATGATGAACCCCGCGCTGCTGGACTCGCTGGGCGTCGGCACCCTCTGCGCCTGGCTGCAGGTCTCTCCCGAAGAGGCGGTGCGGCGCTCGCTGGCGGCTCCCGGGGAACGCCCCTTGCTCGCCGGTGCCGACCCCCTGGCGGCCGTGCGGCGGCTGCTGGCGGAGCGAGAGCCGCACTACGCCCGGGCGCAGCTGGCCCTGCCGACCGACGGCCGCTCCGCGGACGAGGTCGCGGCGGAGCTCGATCATGTGATCCGCGCCACGAACGCGCGGGGAATCCCTCACGAAGACTGATGGCGGGCAAGAAAGACACGCGGCTGGTGGTGGTGGAGTCGCCCACGAAGGCCAAGACGATCCGCGGCTTTCTGCCGCCGGGGTACCGCGTCGCGGCCTCCATGGGCCACGTGCGCGACCTCCCGGAGAGCGCCACGGACATCCCCGCCGACCTCAAGGGGCAGGAGTGGGCGCGGCTGGGGGTGAACGTGGACGCGGACTTCGAGCCGCTCTACGTCATCCCCTCCGGGAAGAAGAAGATCGTCTCCGAGCTGCGGCAGCTGCTCAAGGACGCGGACCAGCTCATCGTCGCGACCGACGAAGACCGCGAGGGCGAGAGCATCGGCTGGCACCTGGTGCAGGTGCTCAAGCCGCGCGTCCCCGTCTCGCGCATCGTCTTCCACGAGATCACGCCGGAGGCCATCCAGGACGCGCTGCGCAGCCCCCGGCAGATCGACGAGGACCTGGTGCGCGCGCAGGAGACGCGGCGCATCCTGGACCGGCTGGTGGGCTACACGGTGAGCCCGCTGCTCTGGAAGAAGATCGCCACGGGGCTCTCCGCCGGCCGCGTGCAGTCCGTGGCCGTCCGCCTGCTCGTCCAGCGCGAGCGGGAGCGCCGCGCCTTCCGCTCCGCCACCTACTGGGACCTGAAGGCCACGCTGCTGCGCGGCATCACCCCCTTCTCCGCCGTCCTGGCGACGGTCGGCGGCAAGCGGGTGGCCACGGGGCGCGACTTCGACGAGAACACGGGGCGGCTCAAGTCGGCCGACGTCGTCCTTCTCGGAGAAACGGAGGCGCGGGAGCTGGAGGCGCGGCTGCGCGCGTCGGCGTGGAAGGTGGCGGAGACGGACGAGAAGCCGACGGTGCGCCGTCCCTATCCGCCGTTCACGACGTCCACGCTGCAGCAGGAGGCCAACCGCAAGCTGCGCCTCTCCGCGCGCGACACCATGCGCATCGCGCAGCGGCTGTACGAGGAGGGGCTGATCACCTACATGCGCACGGACTCCGTGCACCTGTCGGAGCAGGCGATCAAGGCGTCGCGCACCCGCATCCGCGCCCTGTACGGCGAGAGCTACCTCAGCCCGCAGCCGCGCCAGTTCACCACGAAGACCAAGGGCGCGCAGGAGGCGCACGAGGCCATCCGCCCCGCCGGGACGGAGATGCGGACGCGGGAAGAGCTGCGGCTGACGGGGATCGAGGGCGAGCTGTACGACCTGATCTGGAAGCGCACCGTCGCCAGCCAGATGGCGGAGGCGCGGCTCACGTACCTGACGGCGACCATCGAGGCGGACGGCGCCACCTTCCGCGCCTCGGGAAAGCGCATCGACTTCCCGGGCTTCTTCCGCGCCTACGTGGAGGGGCAGGACGATCCCGACGCGGCGCTGGAGGACCGCGAGGAGCCGCTGCCGCCGCTGAAGCGCGGCGACGACCTGGCGCTGCGCGCGCTGGAGTCGCTGAGCCACCAGACGCAGCCGCCCGCGCGCTACACCGAGGCCACGCTGGTCAAGACGCTGGAGCAGGAGGGGATCGGCCGGCCCAGCACCTACGCCAGCATCATCGGGACGGTGATCGACCGCGGGTACGTGGAGCGGGTGAGCAACCAGCTGGTTCCTACCTTTACTGCGTTCGCGGTGACGGGGCTGCTGGAGAACCACTTTCCGCACCTGGTCGATACGAAGTTCACGGCGCGGATGGAGGAAGAGCTGGACGAGATCGCCGAGGGCGGGGCGGAGTGGCTCCCCTACCTGCGCGACTTCTTCCTGGGGCCGGAGGGGCTGGACGAGACGGTGCGGCGCGGGGAGGAGGACATCGACCCCCGCGAGGCGTCCACCGTGATCCTGCAGGACCTGCCGGCGCGGGTGCGCATCGGCCGGTTCGGTCCGTTCGCGGAGATGGGGACGGACGGGGAGACGGTGACCGCCTCGCTGCCGGAGGGGATCGCGCCGGCGGACCTGACGGCGGAGCAGGTGGAGCAGCTGGTCAAGGCCAAGACCGAGGGGCCCGACGTCCTGGGCACCGATCCGAAGACCGGGAAGCCGATCCTGCTGCTGCAGGGCCGCTTTGGCCCGTACGTGCAGCTGGGCGAGGCGGAGGAGGGGTCCAGGGCCAAGCCCAAGCGCGCCTCGCTGCCGAAGGGGATGAACCCCGCGGACGCGACGCTGGAGTTCGCGCTCAAGCTCCTTTCCCTTCCGCGCACCCTGGGCGTGCACCCGGAGACGGGGAAGGAGATCCAGGCGAACGTCGGGCGCTTCGGGCCGTACGTGGTGCACGAGGGCGACTTTCGCTCGCTGGCCAAGACGGACGACGTCTACACGATCGGCCTGGCGCGCGCGCTGGAGCTGATCTCGCAGCCCAAGGGCGGGCGCGGCCAGCGCGCCGCGGTGGAGCCGATCCGCAGCCTGGGCCCGCACCCGAAGGACGGCGAGCCGGTGAACCTGTTCGAGGGGCGCTACGGGCCGTACGTCAAGCACGGCGGCGTGAACGCGTCGCTTCCCAAGGGCGTGGGCCCGGACCAGGTCACGCTGGAGCAGGCGGTGACGCTCCTGGCCGAGCGTGAGGCTGCGGCGCCCTCCAAGAAGGGCGGGCGGCGCGGCGGCCGGGCCGCCGGCAGGACGACGCGCGCCGCGTCGAAGTCCACGGCGAAGACGGGGAAGGCGGCGGACACTGCGGCGAAGAAGCCCGCCCGCGCCGCGAAGTCCAGGACCGCCGCCTCCGCCCGCAGCGCCGCGGCCAAGTCCACGGCCCGCACCGCCTCCCGCGCGGCGGCGAGCAGCACCCGCGCCAAGAAGCCGGGGCCGGGGAAGAAGACGTAGCGCACCGGAACGCCGCGGCGGTGTACTCCCTCCGCGGCGGGGGATGATGGTGGCTCAGCCCTCCTCCGGCCTCGGGGGAGGGCGGGCTTTTAGGGGCCCTCCGCCGGCCTCGCTGAGGCTCGTCCACCTCTTCCCGCAAACTGCGCGGGAGGGGGGATACACTTCGGTCTGGGGGGCCGGCGCGGAGGCGATTGTGCCGAGTGCAGGCTCCCCCGGCTTCGCCGGGGGGCCCTCTCCCCCGCCGCCTGCGCCGCTCGTTCCTCGCGGCTCGGCGGCGACCCCTCCCCGACCCCGGGGGAGGGGTTGCGCGGGGATGGTTCTCGGCCCACGGAGAGAGTGGCTCGTGCGCCGGGCGCCCCCCTCCCCGGCCATCCCCCGCAAACTGCGCGGGGGAGGGAGGTGGCAGGGACGGATCAGTGCGGCGGAAGCTGCCCTGCAGCGCGGGAGAGCAGATCCTTCGTCGGCGCCACGGATCATGCCGACCGCCGGGATGACGCGGAGCCTCCCTCAGCTCAGGATGACAACGGGTTGGCGACGGAGGTAGATGGCCGGGTTCTCCCTTCCCCCACGCAGTTTGTGGGAGAGGGCGGGGATGGGGGCGGGC
>DATAAG010000638.1:0-5017 GCA_036260235.1 Longimicrobium sp. | reverse complement strand
CTCCATCACTCCATCACTCCATCACTCCCCCGCGGTCCGCGACTTGCGGCGAACTCGTCCGTTCCCCGTCCGTTCCTCCGACGCAGTGCCTTCCATGGACAACCCGTCCCTCGCTGCCACCATCCCCATCCCGCGCCTGTTCCAGGGCTCCGGCGAGGTGTACCGCGAAGTCCTGCACAACTCCAGCGACGCCATCGCCATCGTGGACCCCCAGGGGCGCTACCTGGAGCAGAACGCGGCACACCGCCAGCTCGTCGGCTACTCCGACGAAGAGCTGGTGGGGCGCACCCCGGCCGTGCACCTGGGCGAGGAGACCTTCGCGGAGGTGGTGCGGGAGCTGGCCTGGCACGACCGCTACCACGCGGAGGTGGTGAGCACCACCCGCGACGGGCGCCGGCTGACGGTGGAGCTTTCCGCCTTCACCGTACGCGGAGCGGACGGCGAGCCCCTCTGCCACGTGGGGATCAAGCGCGACATCACCGAGCGCAGGCGCGCCGAGCAGGAGCTGCAGCGCCAGTACGAGCAGCTGGGCATGCTCTACCGCATCACCGACGCCGTGGGGCGCGCCGGCGCGCTGGACGAGATCTACGACGAGGCGCTGGGCGGGCTGGAGCGGGCGCTGGGGGCGCGGCGGTCGTCGGTGCTGCTGTTCGACGGCGACGGGGTGATGCGCTTCAAGGCGTGGCGCGGGATCTCCGAAAGCTACCGCGCCGCGGTGGACGGCCACTCGCCGTGGAAGCCCGACACGCCGGACCCGCGGCCGGTCATCATCCCCGACGTGGAGGCGGACACGTCGCTGGGGCACCTGCGGGAGACGGTGCTGGGCGAGGGGATCCGCGCGCTGGGCTTCTTTCCGCTGCTCACGCAGGGGCGCCTGCTGGGCAAGTTCATGCTCTACTACGACGATCCGCATCCGTTCACGCCGGAGGAGGTGCAGCTCGCGCAGACCATCGCGGGGCAGGTGGCGGTGGCGATCGCGCGGAAGCACGACGAGCAGGCGCTGCGCGAGCAGCTGGCGGAGCGGCGGCGGGAGGAGCAGGAGCAGCGATTCCTGGCGGAGGCGGGGAGCCTGCTGGCCTCGTCGCTGGACGTGGAGGCCACCCTGTCCGGCGTGGCGCGTCTGTGCACGCCCTTCCTGGCGGACTACTGCGTGGTGGACGTGGCGGACGAGGGCGGCGCGCTGCGGCGGGTGGCCGCCGCGCACGCGGACCCGCGCCGGCAGCCGCTGGCGGACGCGCTGCGCCCCTTTCCCCCCGACCGCCGCTCCCCGGAGCACCCCAGCCTTCGCGCCCTGCGCACCGGCGAGGCGCAGCTGGTGCCGCAGGTGGACGACGCCTACCTGCGGACGATGGCGGTGAACGCCGCGCACCTGGCGGTCCTGCGGCGGCTCCGTCCCGCGTCGCTCCTCGTGGTGCCGATGGTGGCGCGCGGACGCACCGTGGGCGTGATCGCCCTCTGCCTGGCGGAGTCCGGGCGGCGGTACGGACCGGCGGAGCTGCCGCTGGCGGAAGAGGTGGGGCGGCGCGCGGCGCTGGCGGTGGACAACGCGCGGCTGTACCAGGCGGCCAGCACGGCCAACCAGGCCAAGGGCGAGTTCCTGGCGGTGATGTCGCACGAGCTGCGCACGCCGCTGAACGCCATCCTGGGCTACACGGACCTGCTGCTGATGGGGGTGCCGCACCCGCTGCCGGACGGGTCGGCGCGGCAGGTGGCGCGCATCGGCACCAGCGCGCGGCACCTGCTGCAGATCATCGAGCAGATCCTGGCGTTCTCGCGGCTGGAGGCGGGGCGCGAGGAGGTGCACCCGGAAGAGGTGGAGCTGGGCGAGCTGGTGCGCGAGACGGCGGCGCTCATCCAGCCGCTGGCGGGGCAGAAGGGGCTGGAGTTCACCCTGGAAGTCCCCGCGCGGCCGGTGCGGCTGCGCACGGACCCCGGCAAGCTGCGGCAGATCCTGCTGAACCTGCTTTCCAACGCCATCAAGTTCACCGAGGCGGGGCAGGTGGGGCTTTCCGCCCGGGCCGTGCGCGGCGGCGTGCGCATCGAGGTGAGCGACACGGGGGTGGGGCTGGCGCCGGAGCACCTGGAGCGCGTCTTCGAGCCGTTCTGGCAGGCGGACCACTCGCGCACCCGGCAGGCGGGCGGCACCGGCCTGGGGCTGAGCGTGACGCGCCAGCTGGCCCACCTGCTCGGTGGACGGGTGTCCGCGCAGAGCCAGCTGGGGCAGGGGACGACGCTCACGGTCTGCCTGCCGCGCGGGCGGAAGGCGTGGCGTCTGCGGCGTGGGCGGAAGCAGGAGTCCAACGCGTGAGCGGCGCCCCAGCCCCGGCGATTGAATCGCGGCAAGGACAGCGTGATGTCCGCCTGCGCGGACCGTTCCTGCCGCACGCGGCGTTACGCGCACACCGGCAGACCCCCCGTCGCTGAAGCCCCGCGCAGTTTGCGGGGCTTTCCGCTGTCGTTGCGGCGGGTTTACCCGCTCAGGCGAGAGGTCAGCAATCATCCTCCTTGGCGGCGTTCGCTTCGTTCATTATTCTACGCGCTGATTTCTCCCATCCGCCGCAGTCCGGGCTTTCCATCCTGTTCCCCGGAGATCACCGATGGCATCCGAGGCTCTCCCCGCACCCTCCGACGGCGACGTCCTGCTGCTCGTCGGCACCATGAAGGGCGCGTTCGTCTTTTCCTCGAACGCGGAACGGCGGGAGTGGCGGATGGAGGGACCGCACTTCCGGGGGCAGGCCGTCTACGCGATGGCGTTCGACCAGCGCGGCGGGCGGCGGCGCATCCTGGCGAGCTCGCAGAGCATGCACTGGGGGAGCGTCGTGGCCACCAGCGACGACTTCGGCGCCACGTGGAGCGCGCCGGACCGGCAGAACGTCCGCTTTCCGGAGGGTTCCGACCTGGCGCTCGCCAACATCTGGCAGATCCGCCCGGGCCGCGCGAGCGAGCCGGACGTGCTGTACTGCGGCGTGGAGCCCGCCGCGCTCTTCGAATCCCGCGACGCGGGCGAGTCCTGGAGTCCGGTGGAGGGGCTGCTCAGCCATCCCCACCGGCCGCAGTGGATGCCGGGCGGCGGCGGGCTGTGCCTGCACACCATCGTGGTCGATCCGGTGGATCCGCGGCGGATGGGGATCGCCATCTCCACCGGCGGCTTCTACCGCACGGAGGACGGCGGGCGGACGTGGCACCCGCGGAACGTGGGCGTGCGGGCAGTGTTCCTGCCGGACAAGTACCCGGAGTTCGGGCAGTGCGTGCACAAGGTGGTGCACCATCCGTCGCGGCCGGAGCGGCTCTTCCTGCAGAACCACTGGGGCCTGTACCGCAGCGACGACTGGGGCGACACCTGGCACGACATCGCCAACGGCGTCCCCTCGGACTTCGGGTTCGCGATGGAGGTGCACCCGCACGAGCCGGACACCGTCTACATCGTCCCGCTGGAGTCGGACGAGTTCCGCGTGGTGCCGGAGGCGCGGCTGCGCGTCTACCGCACCCGCGACGCCGGCGAGAGCTGGCAGCCGCTGGGTGACGGCCTGCCGCAGGAGGACGCGTTCGAGACCGTGCTGCGCGACGGGATGGCGTCGGACGGCGGCGACCCCGCGGGGATCTACTTCGGCACGCGTCTGGGCAAGCTCTTCGGCTCGGCGGATGCAGGGGAAACGTGGATGGAGATCGCCGATGCGCTGCCGCCGGTGGTGTGTGTGAAGGCGGCGGTGGTCGGTGATGGAGTGATGGAGTGATGGAGTGATGGAGTGATGGAGTGATGGAGTGATGGAGTGATGGAATGATGGAGTGATGGAATGATGGATGAACGGATGTGTGCGTGGTCAGGGTTCGGAGGCACGGACGGAAACCACTCACGCACTAACGCACTCACGCACTAACGCACTAACGCACTGAACGATGGGAATCACGATCGCGCTGCCGGGCGCGCTGCAGCCGTACGCGGAAGGGAGCGCGGAGGTCACGCTGGACGCCCGCTGCGGCACCGTGGGCGATGCGCTGGGCGCGCTGGCGGGGCGCTACGCCGGCGTGGTGGACCGGGTGATGGACGAGCGCGGCCGGGTGCGGCAGCACGTGAACGTCTTCGTGGACGGCGACAACATCCGCTTCCTGGACGGACTCGGCACCCCGCTGCGCGAGTCGAGCACCATCGTGATCGTCCCGGCGGTGAGCGGAGGGTAGGGTCCCTCACCCGGCTCGCTCAGGCTCGCCACCCTCTCCCACAAACTGCGTGGGAGAGGGTGTAAACTTCGCACCGGCATCCGGCTACATCTGCACCTTCGTGCAGTCGAAAGCCCGTTCGGCGACGCGCCAGCGGCGCCACCCATTCAGCGGCTTTTGTCGTTCGCCCGTATACTGATTATCACTCTCAGAGGAGGTAAATCATGCTGCACTTTGAGGAAGTTCAGACCAACCTCACGACGTCCTATGTCTACCGCGCGCGTGTCCCGGGAGGCTGGCTGGTCATGTACACGAAAAAGCGTGAGGATGAAGGAGGGCTGACGTTCGTACCGGACTTCGATCATCGGTGGAGTCCAGGCACCAGCCCTTTGTAACGCGTGCCGCGGCGCCGAGACGGGGCTTCTGGCATTCCCAGCGGCGGGTTTACCCGCTCAGGCGTGGGGCTCGCCACTCTCGCACTCTTCACCGCATCCGCTGCTCCAGCGCGGCAGCGCGCACGTCGAAGTGCGACGCGTCCCACTCGGGGCGCCCGCCGCGGGTGACGATCACCTGCGGCGAGTGGTGCTCGATCCCCGTCTTTTCCGCCAGGTAGCGGGAGACGTCGGCATCCTCGTTCACGTCCACGGTGTAGACCGGCGCGTCGGGATGAAGCTCCATGAAGCGCTCCATCTCCGCCCGCGCGTGGGCGCTGATCGCGCACCGCGTGCTGTGCTTGAACCGGATCGCCCGCTCCTCGCCCAGCGCGGCGTCCACGTCCTCCCGGTTGTGCATCTCTTTCATCCGCCCCTCCCCATGCGATGTCTGCCGTTGGACGGGTGGGCAGGGCAAGCGGCATACC
>DATAAG010000637.1:0-9928 GCA_036260235.1 Longimicrobium sp. | reverse complement strand
ACCGATGCCACGCTCCCTCCTGATCATCGACGACGACCCCGGCGTGCTGGGGGTGCTGACGAAGTTCTTCGCCCGCAAGGGGTGGGACGTCTCTTCCGCCGCCACCGGCGAGGACGGCGTCCGCATCTACGAGGCGCAGCGCCCGGACGTGGTGCTGCTGGACCTGGACCTGCCCGGCCTGTCCGGGCGCGACATCCTGGACGTGCTGGTGGCGCGCGGCGCCGCCGTGGTGATGCTCACCGGCCACGCCGAGGTGGAGATCGCCGTGGACGCCATGCAGTCCGGCGCGGAGACCTTCCTGACCAAGCCCGTCAACTTTCCGCACCTGGAGGCGGCGCTGGAGCGGGCGGTGGAAAAGGTGGAGCTGCGCCGCACCAACGAGCTGCTGGCGCGGTCCATGGCGGACCGTACGGACGGCGCGGGCCTGGGCGCGTCGCCGATGATGCGCGACTTGGCGCGGCAGGTGGACCTGCTGGCGGGCTCGGCGGAGACCACGGTGCTGCTGCTGGGGGAAAGCGGGACGGGAAAGAGCTTCATCGCGCAGATGATCCACTCGCGCAGCCCCCGCGCCCGCGGCCCGTTCGTGGAGATCAACTGCGCCGGCCTGCAGGCCACCTTCCTGGACTCCGAGCTCTTCGGCCACGAGCGGGGCGCGTTCACCGACGCGAAGGAGATGAAGCGCGGTCTCTTCGAGGTGGCGGACCGGGGGACGCTCTTCCTGGACGAGATCGGCGACCTGGCGCCGGAGCTGCAGCCCAAGCTGCTGAAGGTGCTGGAGACGCGCAGCTTCCGCCGGCTGGGCGGCACGCGCGAGCTGCAGGTGGACGTGCGGCTGGTGGCGGCGACCAACCGCGACCTGCAGGCGGAGGTGCGGGCGGGCCGCTTTCGCGAGGACCTGTACTACCGCCTCTCCGTCTTCCCCCTCGTGGTGCCGCCGCTGCGTGAGCGCTCGCGCGAGGACGTGCTGGAGCTGGCGCACCGCTTTCTGCGCGAGATCGGCCACCGGCATCCCAACTCGCCCACGGAGCTTTCGGGGAAGGCGCTGGAGGTGCTGGCGGGGTACGCGTGGCCGGGGAACGTGCGCGAGCTGCGCAACGTGCTGGAGCGGGCGCTGGTGCTGGCGGCGGGCTTCGAGCGCATCGAGCCGGAGCACCTGCCGCCGACGCTCAAGGGGCCCGGCGCCCCCCGCGCGGCCCGCGAGGAGCCGGCCATCCTGCCGCTGGAGGAGGTGGAGCGCCGCCACATCGAGCGTACGCTCTTCCTGCTGGGCGGCAACCGCACCTCCGCCGCGGAGAAGCTGGGCATCTCGCGCAGCACGCTGCACACGAAGATCCAGCAGTACGGGCTGGAGAGCGTGGGGAGGGGGTGATGGAGTGATGGAGTGATGGAGTGATGGAGGTGGGGGCGGGCCTCGCGCCAGGCGATTGAATCGAAGTCGCCGCAACGACTACGCACTGTCGGCCTTCGCCGACACCACCCCGCATGCCCTTCGCGTGAAACGAACTCCCCTCTCCCGCGCACTTTGCGGGAGAGGGGCCGGGGGTGAGGGGGGCCGCGCGAAGCGCGACGCTGTTCCGTGTTTCACTAACGCACTAACGCACTAACGCACTAACGCACTAACGCACTAACGCACTAACGCACTAACGCACTTTCCGTTTCACTTCGGCAGCACGCGCAGCAGTGTCGCGACCGCCTGCGGGTTGAACCGCGTGCCGGCGCCGGCGCGCAGGAAGGGCTCCCAGTAGCTGCGGGGGAGCGCCTGGCGGTACGAGCGCTCCGACGTCATCGCATCCCACGCGTCCACCACGCGCAGGATGCCGATCAGCAGGAACTCCGGCGAGACCGGCGACACCTCGCCCGCCAGCTCGCAGTGGTCCGTCATCTGGTGCTCGATCAGCGGCGCCAGGCGCTTGAGCGCGGGGACGCCGCGCACGATCTCCGCGCCCACGGTCGTGTGCGAACGGATGCGCTCCAGCTCGTCCCCCGTCAGCGGCTCCGTCTTCTGCAGCAGCTCCAGGGGCACGCTCATCTTGCCGATCTCGTGCAGTTGCGCCGCCTGCACCAGCATCTCCATGTGCTCGTCGCTCAGGCCCAGCGCCACGGCGACGGTGCGGCAGGTCTCCGCCACCCGCTCGCAGTGGCCGTGCATGTACCGGTCGCGCGCGGCAATGGTGAGCGCCAGCGCCTTCACCATCTCGCTGCGCGCATCCTCCACCTCGCGGCGCAGGCGATCCATCGAGCGCCACACCTCCGCGCGCAGGGTGCGGAACTCCGCCTCCATGTGCTGCAGCGCCTCTTCCAGCGTCCGCCGCACCTCCTCCACGCGAAAGGGGCGGGGAAGGGCGGAAAAGCGCTCCGGCGCCGCCGCGGCCCGGCTGCGCACCGGCGCCCCCTCCTCCGTCACCACCAGGTGCGCGCCCGCGCGGTTCAGCTCGCGAAAGCGCCGCACGTAGCCGATCCCCTCGAACGATCCGTCGGAGCCCAGGTCGCTGATCACCACGTCGGGCACCATCCCGTCGTCCAGCAGCCGCATGGCTTCGCTCCCGTCGGGCACCACGCTGGCCAGGTGCCGGCCCGCGCGGATGATGGGCTCCAGCTCCGCCACCACTTCGTCGCGGTCGCTCACGATCAGGATTCGTCCGCTCAGCATCGGCTCTCTGCGCGTGGGAGGATGGATGTCGGTGATCGGGATGCGTGGCCGTACGGATCAGACGATCGAACCGGCCCACGCGGCCGCGGCGCAGGTGGCCATGACGGCGCAGGCCTGCAGCAGGGGGCGGATGCGCGCGGTGAGGCGGTGGGTGCGGGCGTAGGTGCGGCGGCTCATGGCGGTGTCTCCAGTGCGTGAGTGCGTGAGTGCGTGAGTGCGTCAGCGGATGCGGACGATCATCCAGCGCGCGTCAGGGGTGCTGCTGGCGGCGCTCAGGGTGCTTTCCGTCCGGGCGCCGCGGATGCGGACGTAGAAGCTGCCGCCGGCCACCTGCGTGACCGCCGCGCCCTGCCCGGCGCCGGCGCGCACCTCTGCCGCGGGCTTCCAGCCGTAGCGGGCGTCCTCGTCGCCCACCTGGTAGTAGGTCGGATTGGCCAGGGCGGGGTTGCTGGTGCGGTCGTCCGCCGCCTGCGAGGCGGTCCAGAGCAGCACGGCCGCGGCCGGGTCCCACGATCCACCCAGGCGGGCGCGGACGCGCTCCACCAGCCCCGCGCAGGCGCCGCCCTCGCCGTCGCCGCCGTGCCACCCCTCCGCCGCGCCGCGCGATACCTCCGCCAGCGCCGCGTCCGCCGGCATCCCCGCGGCCACCAGGCGCGCCTGCAGGTCGCGAAGCAGGCTGCTG
The DNA here is from genome assembly GCA_036260235.1 of Longimicrobium sp. Lineage (GTDB taxonomy): Bacteria > Gemmatimonadota > Gemmatimonadetes > Longimicrobiales > Longimicrobiaceae > Longimicrobium. The sequence goes on along the minus strand of DATAAG010000637.1, from coordinate 6,596 downwards.
GCGTCGTAGTAGCCCCAGGTAAGGCGGCCGCGGGCGTCCGCCGGCTCCAGCGCGAAGACCACGCTCGCCTTCTCCGGCTGCAGGTGGTCCGTCCAGCGCCAGTTGGCGCCCAGCCCCACGCCCAGGTAGCGGCGCACCAGGTCCATCGCCACGAAGTCCGCGCCGCCCTCCACGCTCCACCCCGGGGCCGCGTGGCCCGCGCCGCCGTGCACCTGGTGCAGCCAGGCGGCCTGCCAGGCGTGCGTCAGCTCGTGGCCCAGCACCTTCACGCGGTAGCTGGCGTGGTCGAACATCTCGAACCCCGTGCGCACGCCGGGGCGCATGTTCAGGTTCAGCCAGACGAAGCTGTGCGCGTCGGCGCCGTCCGTGCGCGTCCAGGTGGCCGCGGCGCCCTGGTCGGGGTTCCACGCCGTCGCCAGCACCAGCAGCTGGCCGGAGCCTGCGCTGGTGGTGGGCACCGTGGGAGAGAAGGTGGACTGGAGCAGGGGAATGCCGCGCTGCGCCAGGAACTCCAGCGCCTCGCCCGCCTGCTCCAGTACCCGAGGCGCCCCCGCCTCGTCCTTCTCGACCACCGCCAGCGCGAAGGGGCCGATGATCCGGACCACCCGCGCCTGCACCGGCTCCGTCCCCTCCAGCGGCTTCGCCGCGAAGCGCTCGCCCTGCCGCCACGGCGCCTGCCGCGCGAACGGCTCGTGGGCATCCACACCCGCCGACTGCAGCTGCCGCACGTGCGCCGGCGCCGCGGCGCCCGTCACGGTCGACGGGGCGGCGGCCTGGCTGCGCGCGGGGCCGTGCGTCGCGTCGGCGATGGTGTACTGCGGGTTCGCGAAGCCCCCGTCGCCCTGTCCGGCCCGCGAGGCCTCCAGGGCGCGCGCGTCGTAGCCGGCCAGCGCGTACTCGGCGCCATCCGCGGCGGCCAGGCGAAAGCAGCCGGCCTCCTGCGCGCTCAGCACCTGCGTCTGCCCGGCGGCCAGGCTCACCGTGGCGGCGGCCGTGCACGCCGGCCCGCCGGCCGCCTCCACCGGCGATGACGCCGGGGAGCCACCGCAGGCGGCCAGGCCGGCGGTCGTCGCGAGCAGCAGCGGGATCGGGCGGATGGGGTGCATCGTGGGCTCCGTGGCGAGTCGTTTTGGTCGTCACTCGTCCGCGCGCACCTCGTCGCCGCGGACGGCACGCCCCCTGGCGAGAGCCGTTCCCGCCGCGGCATTCTCGGCAAGTGATTGCAGGTGATGGACTTGCCTCGATCGCAGAGGCGCGGCGGAACGCTGGGAGATGTTCAGATTCCGGACGGTTTGGTGAGGCAGGCTCAGCCCGAACGGACCGGAATGCAGTGGGGATGCGGACTTTCATGGCATGTGTACGGATTCCGGACGGACGGGAGTGATCCCGCCCGCCGACGCCGTTGGGCCCTCACCCGGCTCGCTGAGGCTCGCCACCCTCTCCCACAAACTGCGTGGGAGAGGGTGTAAACACCCAGGGTGGTCGATGCCGATGATCACATCCGGTCGCTGTTTCCGCCGAAGCTCGCCGCCACGCCCCTGAGGCTGAGAGGGTGCTGCCGGCTCTTTCCCTGCGGTTTAGCAACACCCCCCTGGGCAGCGATGCAGTCCGCGCAGGCGGACTTTGCGAATTTCCAGCGGCGACTTCAGTCGCTCCAGGCGCGGGCGTGGCGATTCCCGGTTTGGATTCGCATACGGCATTAACCTGGAACCTGTCCCCTGTAACCTGTCCCCTGTAACCTGTAACCTTCCCCACGTTGACACCTCCGGCCATACCGTCTACGTTGTGCGCCTTCCGCTGCAAACGTCCGCCCTGCAAACGAGATACGCCGTGCTGCTGGGAGCCCACGTCTCCACCGCCGGGGGGTGCCGCAACGCGCCTGCCCGCGCCGCCGACATCGGCGCCGTCGCCATCCAGGTCTTCACCAAGCAGCCCAACCGCTGGGCAGAGGTGCAGATCCCCGACGACGAGCGTGTGGCCTTTCGCGTGGCGCTGGCGGAGCACGGCGTGGCGTACGCCAACGCGCACGACAGCTACCTCATCAACCTGGCGACCCACGATCCCCTGCTGCTGGACCGCTCCTACGCCGCCTTTGCCGCGGAGCTGCGCCGCGCCAACGAACTGGGGCTGGACGCGCTGGTCACCCACCCCGGCAACGCCACCGACGGCGACCTGCCGCGCGGGCTGGCGCAGAACGCGGACATGATCGAGCGGGCGCTGGTGGAGATGGGCGGCGACGCGATGGTGCTGCTGGAGACGACGGCGGGGTCGGGAAAGGTGATCGGCTCGCGCTTCGAGCAGCTGGCGGAGATGATCGACCGCATCTCCCCCGCCGTGCGCGAGCGGGTGGGCGTGTGCGTGGACACCTGCCACGTCTACGCCGCGGGGTACGACCTGCGGGGCGACTACGACGGGGTGATCAACGAGCTGGCGGACGTCATCGGCCTGCACCGCGTGCGGCTCTTCCACCTGAACGACTCCGCCACGCCGTTCGCCAGCCGCCGCGACCGCCACGCCGCCATTGGCGAGGGCTCGCTGGGCGACGAGCCGTTCCGCCGGCTGGTGAACGACCCGCGCTTCACCGCCGTCCCCATGGTGCTGGAGACGCCCAAGGAGCACCCGGACGATCCCAAGGACACGGTGACGCTGGACCGTATCAACCTGGCGCGCCTGCGAAGCTACGTGAGTGCGTGAGTGCGTGAGTGCGTGAGTGCGTGAGTGCGTGAGTGCGTGAGTGGGCATCGGCCATGACGAGCGGGGGCGCGAAAACAAAGGCCCGGGCGACCACCATCGCCCGGGCCTCGTCATCACCCGTTCACTCCATCACTCCATCACTCCATCACTCCATCACCCCATCACCCCATCACCCCATCACTCCATCACCAGAGGCGCCTCCACCGCCTCCTCCAGCCAGGCAGGACGGGTGACGCCGGCCTCCTCCATGATCTCCACCGCCTCGTCACCCTCCACCGTCTCGCGCTCCAGCAGCGCCACGGCCAGCGCGCTCAGCGGCTCGCGGTTGGCGGCGACGATCTCGCGGGTGCGGGCGTACAGGCGCTCCAGGATCGCCTGCACCTCCCGGTCCATCCGCGCGTGCGCCTCGGGGCTCAGGCTCCCCATCTCGCCGTCGTGCACCAGCAGCCCCGTCTCGTGCCCCATCCCCAGCTGGTACACCATCTTGCGGGCCACGCCGTTCACCTGCACCAGGTCGTTCTGCGCGCCGCTGGTGATAGCCGCCGGGCCGAACACCAGCTCCTCCGCCGCGCGCCCCGCCAGCCCCTTCATGATCAGCGCCTCCAGGTAGCTGCGCCGGTAGAGGAAGCGGTCGTCGCTGGGGGAGAAGTAGGCCACGCCCATCGCCTGGCCGCGCGGCTGGATGGTCACCTTGTGCAGCCCGTCCTCCGGCGCGCACAGCACGCCCACCAGCGCGTGGCCGGCCTCGTGGTACGCCACCGTGGCGCGCTCCGCGTCCAGGGCGCGGAATCCCTTGCGCTCCTTGCCCAGCAGCAGCCGGTCGCGCGCGGAGTCCAGGTGCGTCCAGCGCACCGCCTCGTCGCCGTTGCGCGCGGCGGTGATGGCGGCCTCGTTGAGCAGGTTGGCCAGCTCGGCGCCCGTCGATCCCGGCGTCAGCCGGGCCAGGCGCGTCAGGTCCACCTCCTCGTGCAGGGGAATGCGGCGCCGCTCCACGTGCAGGCGCAGGATCTCCTCGCGCCCCGCCGTGGTCGGCGGGGCCACGCTGATCTCGCGGTCGAAGCGGCCCGGGCGGCGCAGCGCCTCGTCCAGGTCGTCCGGGCGGTTGGTGGCGGCGATGACGACCACGCCGTGCAGCGGGTCGAAGCCGTCCATCTCCACCAGCAGCTGGTTGAGCGTGCGGTCGTCCTCGTTGTGGCTGCGGTTGCGCCCGCGCTTGCCTCCCAGCGCGTCCAGCTCGTCGATGAATATCACCCCGCCGTGCTTGCGGGCGCGCTTGAACAGCGTCTTCAGGCGGTGTGCCCCCATCCCGACGAGGAAGCCGGTGACCTCCGAGCCGGAGATGGAGAAGAACGGCACCCCCGCCTCGCCCGCCACGGCGCGCGCCAGCAGCGTCTTTCCCGTCCCCGGCGGGCCGACGAGGAGCGCGCCCTTGGGGATGCGCGCGCCCAGCGCCGCGAAGCGCTCCGGCGCGCGCAGAAAGTCCACCATCTCGCGCAGCTCCTCCGCCGCGCCCTGCGTCCCCGCCACGTCGGCGAAGGTGACGTCGCTCTCGCCGCTGCCGCCCAGCTCCGCCTCGCCGCCGGAGTTGCGGACGTGGCGGAAGAGCACGTAGCCGACGCCGAGGAGCAGCGCCACCTGGATGAGCATGCTGAGCACCGCGCGCGGGGTGGTGTGCCCCGGCGCGTTTGCCAGCGTGAGGGTGACGCCCGCGGCCTCGGCGCGCGCGGCCAGCCCGTCCACCTCCTGCAGCGGATAGGAGACCACGAAGTCGGGGTCCGCGCCGTTGGCGTCGCCCGCGGCGCCGGCCCACTCGCCCAGCACCACGTCGCCGGGACGCACCACCAGCGACTCCACCTTCCCCTGGCGCAGGCCGTTGAGCAGCGCGCTGTAGGCGAGGGGCGCGGGGTCCGGCCGGCGCGCGGCCAGCCACGCCCACACCCCCGCCGCCAGCGCCAGCACCACCAGCGCGCTTATGCCGATGCGCACGCCGCGCGCGGTGAAGAAGCCGTCGACCTCGCGGTCGGGAAGGTGCTTGCCCGTGGACACGCCCGATTCGGGCGAGGCGGGGGTCGGCCGCTGCGGTGCGGGGCGGTCGGGGAGAGGAAGCGACATCTGCGATAAAACGAGAGAAACGCCGGCCCGGGCGCGCCCGGCGGCGATGGTCTGTGCGATCTGCGATCTGGAACTGCCGGGGGGATACGCGCCGGACGCGCACAAGTTCCGGCGCGGCAGTGCGTTGCAAAGATAACAGCGCCGCGGGGGCGGCGGGAGGGGTTTGTCCGGCAGGGTCCGGGCAAGGCAGGTTCTCCCCCTCGCCCGCTGCGCGGGGGGCCCTCTCCCCCGCCCGGCCTTTCGCTCGTTCCTCGCGACGGCGGACGACCCCTCCCCCAACCCCGGGGGAGGGGTGCATGCCGCAGCCTCGTGGCGGGAAGTCTGGTCCGGTGCGGCCGCGGCACCCCTTCCCGCGGTCCTCCCCCACCACCGCGTGGGGAAGGGAGAACGTCGATGATGCTGCCGAAGCGGAATTCTCCCCCTCTCCCGCGGAGCGGGGGAGGGGGCTGGGGGAGGGGGCCCTCGCGGACGCAGCTGGAGGTTTGTCGACGCGCCCGGAGCGAGACGATCCGGCTGCTCGAACGCGGCGAATGCCGCTCGCGGGCTGGCTGGGAATACCCGCCCGGTGCTCACGGCAGCAGTCAGGTCGGTCGCGTGGGACGTTGTTGGTTCCCTCGGCGGATCGGAAGCGGATGGGGCGTTCGACAGCCCTGAACTCTCGCACGGGGTGGGCTTCGAGAACCAGCGCCATCCGCGGGGTAGTCGCCGGAGCGGTTTCTCCCCCGTGCACCATCACCGCCTGGCGGTGCTCGACCACGATCACCGACCCGCCGGAGTCCACCCGCCGGTCCAGCGGCTCCAGGTTGGTGCGGTGCAGCCCGGAGGTCCGCTCGTCGGGCACGTGGACGGATCGCCACACGCTTGCGCTCCGCGCATCCCGCGGCTAACATACAACCAAATGGTTGTACGTCACCCGCTCAGCGATGCGGAGATCGACCGCGTCTTCCACGCCCTCGCCGACGCGACGCGGCGGGACATCGTCGCGCGGGTCCTGGCCGGGGAGCAGGCGTCGGTCTCCGCGCTCGCGGCCCGGTACGAGATGTCCTTCGCGGCGGTGCAGAAGCACGTCGCCGTCCTGGAAGGAGCGGGGCTGGTGACCAAGCAGGCGCAGGGCCGCGAACGGATCGTCCGCGGCAACCCGGAGCGGATCGCGCGCGCGCGTGAGCTGCTCGCCCGGCTCGAGGAGCTGTGGAAGGCCCGCTTCAGCCAGTTCGACGCCCTGTTCCCCGACACCCGTTCCCAGGAGTAAGCATGCCCATCACGTCCGTATCCTCCGACGCGAACGCGCTCACCCTCACCGTCGTCGGCGACTATCCCGTGCCGGTGGAGCGCCTGTGGCAGGCGTACGCCGACCCGCGGCAGCTGGAGCGGTTCTGGGGGCCGGAGACGTGGCCCGCCACCTTCACCCGCCACGACATGGCGGTCGGTGGCCGCTCCGAGTACTGCATGACCGGCCCGGACGGGAGCACGTCGCGCGGCTGGTGGCGCTTTCTCGCGGTGGAGCCGGGGCGCCGGATGGAGGTGGAGGATGGCTTCGCGCACGACGACGGCCGCCCGAACGACGCCATGCCGTCCATGCGGATGGTCTTCACCTTCGAGCCGACCGACACCGGCTCGCGGTTCACGAGCGTGACCCACTTCCCGAGCCTGGAGGCGATGCAGCAGCTGGTGGACATGGGGATGGAGGAGGGGCTGCGGTCGGCGCTCGGACAGCTGGACGGCGTGCTGGCCGATCCCGTCCCCCTCGCGGCGGACCGCGCCGGCTGATCGGCGCGGCCAGGAATGGAAAG
>DATAAG010000636.1:0-4488 GCA_036260235.1 Longimicrobium sp. | reverse complement strand
TCTCCGCGGGGAACGAGCGGGGAGGGGGCCGGGGGGGGGAGGGGCCCTTGCGGGCGGGCGGCGTGCGACGTCGGTCGCCGGGGCCTTCACCCGGTCGGAAACAGCCACCTCCCCGGGGGTTTGTTGGAGAAGTGGGCGAGTCATCCGATCCCGGAGGGGGCGCCGCGGTCGGCACGGTGCGTGTCGAAACGCCGCACCTGTTCCCCCGGTTCGCATCTTGCCGGAGAGGTGCACCTTGCCGGCATCCCCCCGCCGGCCACGGACGCAGCACCGCGAAGCGCAGGGACTCATGCCTGGACTGGAAGGGCTGCTCACCGGCCACACGCTGGTGAAGCGCTACAGGATCGAAGAGGTGATCGGCCGGGGCGGGTTCGCGGTGGTGTACCGCGCCACGGACGAGCGCCTGGGCCGCCCCGTCGCCGTGAAGGTGATCACCCTCACCGCGGCGGACCCGGAGCAGCGCGAGGTGCTGCGCCAGCGTCTGCACCGCGAGGCGCAGGCCGCCGCCAGCCTGCCGCACCACCCCAACCTGGTGACGGTGCACGACGTGGGCACCGACCCGGAGCTGGGGCTGGACTTCCTGGTGATGGAGATGCTGCAGGGGCGCAACCTGGCCCAGGAGCTCGCGGAAGAGGGGCGCCCGCCGCTGGACCGCGCCCTGTGCATCCTGCGCGACGCCGCCGAGGGGCTGGCGGTGGGCCACCGCGCCGGCCTCATCCACCGCGACGTCAAGCCGGGCAACATCTTCCTGGCCCAGGGGCACGACGACGAGCCGGACTCGTTCCGCGTGTGCCTGCTGGACTACGGGATCGCGCAGGCCATCGAGGACGACCAGACCGTCACCCGCGGCGCGGGCGCGAACCCGCTCTCGCCCGCGTACGCCTCGCCGGAGCAGATCCGCGGCGCGCGCGACCTGACCGCCGCCACGGACGTCTTCAGCCTGGGCGTGGTGGGATACCAGCTCCTCACCGGCGAGCGGCCGTTCACCACCGAGCCGGGGCAGGTGCCCACCGGGTGGACCGTCCGCCGCCCCATCCGCGAGCTGAACCCCGAAGTGCCGCCGCAGGTGGAGCAGGTGGTGATGAAGGCGATGGCCGTCGAGCCGCGCGACCGCTATCCCGACGCCGACCGCTTCCTGCAGGCGCTGGAGCACGCCTCGCATCCGGACTTCCGGACGGCCGTGCACAGCGCCCTCGCGCACATCGCCGTTCCGCCGCCGGAGCTGGGGCTGGACGACGAGGAGGACAGCACGGTGATCGCGCCGGCGCCCGCGGCCATCCACGTGGTGCCGCCGGACGACGAAGGGACGGTGATCGCGCCCGCCCCGGCGCACCCGCGGCCTCCCGCGCACGTCAGCACGCGGCCGCGCACCGTGCCGCCCTCGGCGGACCGCCCGCGCCGCCGCTTTCCCGTGGTGCTCGTCCTGGCGCTGCTGCTGGTGGCCGCCGCGGCGTGGGCGGCCATGTCGGGCGGCGGCGGGCGCAGGGACCCGGCGGTGGGCGCCACCCCCGCTCAGGCGGCGGAACCGGAGCCGGCCGACGGCGCCGGGGACGAGGTCCAGCCCGGAGCCGTCCCGCAGGAGCCCTCCCCGCCGATCACGCGCGACGGCTTCGGCCTGGGCGGGGACGCGCCCTCGTCAGGGACCCCGGGCGGTGTGCCCGCGTCCGGGGGCGTTCCGTCCGCCACGCCGCCGGCGGGCGGCGGCCAGCCGGTGGTCACCACGCCCGGCCGTCCGTCGGTGCCGCAGCCGCAGCGTCCGCCGGCTGGCCAGCCGCAGCAGCGTCCGCCGGCGCAGCAGCCTCCGCCCGTGCAGCAGCAGCCGCCGGCGCAGCAGCGTCCTCCCGCGCAGCAGCCGCCGCCCGCGCAGCCGCCGCCGGCTGCGCAGCAGCCACCGCCTGCGCAGCAGCCTCCCCCGGTGCAGCAGCAGCCGCCCGTGCAGCCGCCGCCGCAGGAGCCGCCGGCGGAGCAGCCCCGGCGCGAGCCGCGCCTGCTGGGCCGCCCCGTGGAGCCCCGGCCCGCGCCACCGCCGGACGCCCCGCGCGATACCATCCGGATCGGCTTCCCCGGCGGCGTGCGCTAGCAGATTCGTCTCACGTGGAGGGCGCAGAGAGCTCATCTCCGCGCCCTTTCGTATTTTCCCGATGATCAGGACAGGTTTGCCTCGCGCAGAGTCAGCAGAGTGAGCAGGGTAGAAGGCTGAACCTCGACTCTGCTACTACCGAATCCGCAAAACACTTCATGTCACGCAGAGCAGCAGAGCAGCAGAGGACTCGTACTGCTGCTCCGTCCCTCTGCTGCTCCGCTGCTCTGCGTGCAAGTTCTTTTGCCGGATCCGGGATGACTCCGTTGACTCGGCGTGAGGGCACTTCGTTTTGATGGCAAAATGGCGGGATCAGCAGAACATCGCCGGGCCCAGCCCGTCGTCGGTGGTGGTCCAGACCAGCTGGAGGGGGCTGCCGGTACCGTCGAGCGGGGCGCGCAGGTGGTTCTGCACGTAGCGCACGCCGTCGATCACCTGGTCCTGCGGGATGTGCGTGTGGCCAAAGACGTGGACGCGCGGCTGGATGGCGCGGATCTGCTCTTCCAGCTCCAGCGACCCCGCCACCAGCGGCAGCCCGCGAAAGCGCAGGTAGCGCACCGGCGGCACCAGCTCCGGCCGCGGGACGAAGTGCGAGAAGGTGATGACGGGCGCGTCGTAGGTGCGGACGTGCCGCTGGTTCATGGCCAGGAACGCCTGGTCCGGCCGGTCCAGGTGTGCCGGCCAGCGGCAGAAGTAGCGGTCGGACCACGCCTCCAGCTCCTCCTCCACCCCTTCGCCGCGCACGTCGAAGCTGGGGTGGTACCAGGAGAACAGCGGCACCACCCAGGCATCGCCCACGCGCGCCGGCTCCGTGCGCACGCCGGCCTGGCCGCAGATGCGCAGCACCGAGTGGAACTTCTGCAGGCTGTCGCGCTCCTCGCCGCGCACCCACAGCTCGTGGTTGCCGGGGACGAAGAACACCTCGCGAAAGCGCGCGGCCAGCCACTGCAGCGTGTCGCGCAGCACCCCCTCCGAGTCCGCCACGTCGCCCGCGACGATGAGCACGTCGTCACGGTGCCCCGCCAGCCCCGCGCGCTCCAGCACCGCGCGGTTGTCGCGAAAGTCCGTGTGCAGGTCCGAGATCGCGTAGATGCGCATGGTAGATCCAGACAACCCGGCCCGGCGCCAACCCGCGCCGGGCCCGAGAGATTTGCTTGGCGATGTGTCCCGCCCAGCGAAATGATGCCGATTGTCAATCTGAACCGGTCATCGCCCGCACCGCGCGGGAGCGACTGAAGTCGCCGCTGGAAGCTCGTAAAGTCCGCCTGCGCGGACTGCATCGCTGCCTCAGGAACGTGGTGGCGAGCCCCGGCGGAACGAGTTGCCGGAGTTGATTCGCAACAGCATGATTCGCCGCAGCGTACACGCCGTCCGCCTCGCGGACACTCCCGCTGGCCGAGGAACTCCTCAATCCTGCCCACGCGAGTCCGCGCAGGCGGACTTTGCGAAGTTCCGGCGGCGAATTCATTCGCTCCTGGAGGCGGGCTGCACGATGCTTGATCAGAGCTCCGTGATCCGCATCACCCGCTCAGGCTGGGCGTTCGGGTTACCGCGCGGACCTGCCTTACCACTCCGCCGCGGCGGCGGGGGGCAGGATGGTGGCCGTCACCAGCTCGCCGCCGACGACGGTGAACTCGTACAGCGGCCGACGCACCGCCTCCACCGAGCCGTCGGGGTGGTACACCAGCCCGCCGCCGCGCGGAATCCCGAACCCCCGCGCTCCCTCGCCGCGGGCGGCCACCACCGTGCGCAGCTCCGCCCAGTCCGCGTCCTCCGCGTGCGCGTCCACCACGAACGGCGCCAGCCCCCAGGTGCCGAACGGCGCGTCCGGGTTTCCCGCGGGCCATCCGGCCGTCCCCAGCTGCACCGCTCCGGCGGAGACGCCCACCAGCACCACCCCCTCCCGGTACCGCCGTTCCACGAGCTCGTTCACGCCGCTGGCCTGGAAGGCGCGCCAGCCGCGCTCCACGTCGCCACCGGCCAGCACCACCAGCTCCGCCGCCTCCAGGTACGCCCGCTCGTCGTCCGACGGCACGGCGGGGATCATCCGGCACTCCGCCGGGCCGATCCGCTCCATGGCGGCCAGAAAGATGGAGTAGAAGTCCGGGTTGTCGCCGTTGCTGGCGCCCAGGTACGCCGCCCGCGGCGCGGCGGGCGCCGCCGCGGCGATGCGGTCCGCGAACGGCCCCTCCTCCTCCGGCCAGAAGAGCAGCTGGCTGTCCGCCAGCAGAAAGAGCGGCGCCGGCTGCGTGCGCGACCCGTCCTCCGCCAGCCGCGGATCCCCCAGCACCGGGATGTCCCCCGTATAGATGCGCTCCAGGCTCACCCTTTCACCTTCTCAGCTGTTCAGCTTTCCTCCGTTCACCCCATCACCCCATCACCCCATCACCCCATCACCCCATCACCCC